>JABMNN010000047.1 GCA_013204545.1 Chloroflexota bacterium
CCCGACGTTTCGGTAATCTCAGGGTTAACAAGCACAATCGCATCTTCATCGCCCGGTAGATGAAGAATGACCACTCGTTGCAATGCGCCGATCTGATTCGCTGCAAGTCCTACCCCACCAGCCGTATCCAATGTTTCGATCATATCTGCGGCAAGTTCTCGAATTTTGTCGTCCACACGACGAACAACTCTGCATTTCTTACGCAGAATTGGATCTGGAAACACCCTTATTCGCCGGATAGGCACGTGCAATCCTTTTTTTTGTCTTTGTCATTCGCGTGATCGCGGGTATCGAACATCGCGAAAAACACTTCGAATAGCTACGCTGGATCAACATCAATAGCCCAGAGTAATCCGGGCGGAACAAGCTCCAGAAGTCTCTCAGGATAGGCGCCCTTCAGCAATATTTGCCACCTGTACATATTCCGCATCTTCAACGGGTATCCGGGAGTCGGACCTAAAACTTCGGTACCTGTTTCTCCGTGCGATTCTCTTGCGGCTTTGAGCGTAATCGCCATTCGCTCGGCCTGTGCCTGCGCCACTTCGACATTACCTGCCGAATGCGTAAGCTTGATCATGCTCGTAAACGGTGGATTGGCTTGTGAGGCTCGAAGGCGAATTTCCGTGTCATAAAACAATTCGTAATCTTGATCAGCTGCTGCAAGAATGGCGTAATGGTCTGGATTGAATGTCTGGATAATCGCCCGACCATCCCACGCTCCCCTACCACTCCTACCAATAACCTGTGCAAGAACCTGGAATGCCCGTTCACTAGCTCGAAAGTCAGGAACTGCAAGTCCGGTATCTGCTGAGATGACTCCGACGAGAGTTACGCTAGGAATGTCTAATCCTTTCGCAACCATCTGGGTTCCCACAAGTACACCAGCTTCGCTATTAACAAACTCGTCCATGATTCGCTGATGATCGGCGGCAGTTTTGGCGTTGTCGGAGTCCCACCGAACAACTTCGATTCCGGGAAAATACTGACGAACCATCTCGGTTGCCATCTGAGTTCCTGGAGCCGATCGGTGCATCTGTTTCCCGCCACAGCTTGGACATTTTGTCTCGGCATTGATGGTGTAATTGCAGTAGTGGCAAACCAGTTTGCCTTTTTTGGTAATTAGATCGTCTGAATCACGATGAAATGTGAGAGAAGTGTCACATCTTTTGCATCGCCGCACTTGGCCACAATCCATACATTGAATAAACGACGCTGAACCGCGTCGGTTCAGGAAGAGAATTACCTTTCCTCCGGCTTGCAGAGCATCCCGCATCGAATCGATCAAGCGTCGACTAAGCATTTCGAAGTGGCCATCTGAACGCTCATCGCGCATATCGACGATCTCTACTTTAGCCATTCTCGTTGTTGAGTTTGCGGTCGAAACTCCGGATACATGTCCGCTGATCACTCGATCTGGCAGTTTAAGCAAGCGGTACCGACCCGATTTGGCGGATCGATAACTGGAGACGTCCGGCGTAGCACTCCCCAAAACCAAGGTCGCTCCAGTCTCATTTGAGATTCGTTCAGCGACCGCGCGGGCGTCGTAACGAGGAGTCTGGTCGCTCTGCTTGTAAGTCCATTCGTGTTCTTCATCGATGACGATCAGCCCAGGGTTCTGGATGGGAGCAAATACTGCTCCTCGTGAACCGAGAACGATCGGGAAGTCCCCTTTTTTTACCCGCCACCACTGATCGTATCGTTGACCAACCGTCAACCCTGAATGAAGTATCCCAACTTTTCCAGGGAAACGTGACGCGATGCGCTGCAACGTCTGCGGTGTGAGGGCTATCTCTGGAACGAGAAATATCGCCTGCTTGCCCGCAGCAATGCACGTTTCAATCGCTTGCAGGTAGACCTCAGTCTTACCTGAACCCGTTACTCCGTGGAGCAAAAACTGTCGGTCGGTCGGATTTGCCGATGGTCTGTTCGCAAGAATTTGCGTGCAGATCTGTTCGATCGCATCACGCTGAAACTCAGTTGGAGAATGGGCGAATTCCTGCTGGACGAAATAATCAGCGAGTGGATCTCGATCTCTTCGGATTTTCCGAATCTTCAGCAATTCCTCATCGAAGGCCCATTTCACAGCGGCACTGCCGAACTGGCTGATCAGTGTCGATTTGGTCTGGGCGACTTTCCCCGAAAGGAACCACTCGAGTAGTTCAGCACGCCTTCGGGATCCATTTTCTGAGTACTGTGCTACTAATTCACGAGTAATCAACTCAGTTGCAGCCAGCTCAATTCGACGCGAATACACCGCTGTCACTCTCGGCTTTTCCCAGTCTGACTCCGTGTGAAAGATACGCTGACGCATTAGTCGATCGACAATCTGGGTGCCACCCAAGCCGAGTCGTCTTACCACACGTTTTTTTGGAGCACGGTCATTCTCCATGACATATCCGACTGCCTGTCGCTCACGCTTAGTGAGATCCCGATCAATGATCCCGGGTAAAAGCCATGTACGTAACCTCGACGATGCACCCGGCGGTAGTTGCAACGAACATGCGGTAAAAAGCGCGGTTCTGTAATGTTCAGCCACCCATCGAGCAACTCGAATCAAATGTTCGTTTATAAATGGACCGTCGATCGTGCGAGCGGTGATAGGTCGAATTTTGTAGACCTCTGTTGCAGGTGCACTCGTTATTTCGAATACAACGCCTTGAACGGTTCGTGGGCCGAACGGAACCCACACCAGATCGCCGACCACTACTCCTAAATCTTCAGGAATTGAGTATGTGAATGTGCGCGAGTGATCGTCGGGAAAATCGACGGCCACTTCTGCGAACTGCACTTTTCACTCCGTAATCAACATTAAGTTGCTGGCAATTATCTGCCCAAGCTTGATGTGGTCAAACATCGGACGACGCAGAAATAAAAACACCCTCTCCCAATGTTAGGGAGAGGGTGATCAGATTCGATCTCAACTGCATGGCCGAAATCGGATTATCGGCGTTCCTTGATTCGAGCCTTCTTACCTGTAAGACCGCGCAGGTAGTAAAGACGTGAACGTCGTACCTTACCGCGCCGGGTAACTTTGACAGAGTCAACGTTCGGAGAGTGGAAGGGAACAATTCGTTCTACGCCTACACCATAGGAAACACGACGAACCATAAAGGTGTCACCGGGGAGCGGAATTTTGGAAATTCGGTGCTTACCAGAAATCACATTGCCCTGGAAAGCCTGGACACGGTGCCGGTCGCCTTCAACAATGCGAAGGTTCACGGTTACGGTGTCACCGGGCTGGAAGTCTTGAATGTGGTCAAGCGGTTTTCGCTCGATCAGTAATGCGGCGTCCATGTCTAAAATCTTTCGTCGCGAAAAGACGCCCAACGGCGTCTATGTATTTCAGTGCTGAACATTAAGTCTACAACCGAAAAGCTCTACCCAGCAATACCATCAAACACTGTTTTTTTGGTCACTGTGTATAACTCAACGATCAGGCAGTGGCCTATATATGATCAGTTGGCCAATCATTCAGTAAATCTGGGCGGCGTTCCTCAGTTCGGCGTAATGCCTGACTCTTGCGCCAGAATTCAATTTTAGAGTGATCGCCACTCAGTAGCACGTCTGGAACCTCAATCCCTCTGAAGACTGCGGGCCGGGTGTAGACAGGTCCTTCTAGTAGAGAGTCGAATCCCGGTCCAAATGAATCATGTTTCGATGAGTCATCATCGCCTAGCACTCCTGGTATCAGCCTCACGATTGCATCCGTAAGGGCCATCGCTGGTATCTCACCACCTGTCATAACGAAGTCCCCGATAGATATTTCTTCGTCGACGCGCAGATCGATGAATCGTTCGTCGACTCCTTCGTAGTGACCGCACACTAAGGTGACAGTGTCCATTTCGGATAATTGCTGTGCGCGTCCATGCGTGAGTGGAGTACCTTGAGCCGACAATAGTATGACGTGCGGGCGAGAGTTCGAGATTTTAGCTGACTGCTCAGCAATCGAATCTACTGCGTCAACTAAAGGTCCTGCCTGAATCACCATTCCGGCACCGCCGCCGAATGGAGGTTCGTCTACCGTTCCTCGATCACCTTTAGCGAAATCTCGTAGTTGCACTAGGGCGATTTCGACCTTACCGGTGTCAACAGCGCGTCCAATAATACTCATGCCAAATGGACCTTCAAACATTTCTGGGAACAATGTGATTATCGAAATTTTCATCATTTAATTTCCTAACCTGATCACCAAATCGACTCACCGTTGGCCCTATAAATAACGCTTCACAGAATCGACCACTGACGTCCGCACCCGCACGAATATCTGTATATAGCAGTAGGCAACCGACTATACCGGATGACTCCCAGTTTGCCGATCTTGCAACACTTCGATGGCATGTTCGATAACAGTCAACACAACGCCCAGATTGTCACGAACTCCTCCAGTACTGCCAGGCAGATTCATGACCAAGGTCGAGCCTCGTACCCCAGTCACAGCTCGAGAAATCATCGCCATTTTGGTCACCTTTAGCGATTCTGCTCGCATCGCTTCCGCCATCCCCGGGATTTCAAAATCGATCAAACTTCGGGTCACTTCCGGCATCACGTCACGTGAAGACAAACCAGTTCCACCAGTGGTCAACACCACGTCGACAGAACCCGAACCACACCACGAATCAATTTGTTGCGAAAGTTGGTCGAAGTCATCTGGCAACATCACACGTTCGACCAGTTTATGACCTGCGGCATCCATCATTTCTACAACGGCATCGCCACTCGTATCGCGCCGTTTCCCGGCCGATCCAGTGTCACTGCTGGTGAGCACAGCGTAGGTAACTATTCGATCATCTCCTGTAATTTTCAACGCAATATTCGGACTCACTAATCACTGATTGAGGTGAAGTACGAACGTACTAATGAACTAAGGATTGAACTTGGGGTACTAACGTACAAGCCCGACTATTCGGATGCTAGCACGCAGCAGAGTACGTTCGTCACATCAAAAATCCGTAAAAGCTGTATGTGGAATGCATTGTTGAATAAAGTCTGTATCTGGCATAATTTGTCGCGTATTGGGGCATAAAGGGGCAAGTGCAGTAATCTCTCCTTAATTTCACCCCCAGAGAAATATATGATTTTCGCCGGCGAATATGAGCACAGAATCGACCCTCAAGGCAGGGTTGCAATTCCATCTCGTTTCAAGTTGGCGTTCATCGACGGCATAGTGCTCGGTCGGGCTTACGACAACTGCGTTATCGTATACACCCCAGAAGAATGGGAACGAGCTGCCAGTGATATAGCCCAACAGCCAAACACCTCAACCAGTGCACGCAAGTTGGCTCGGCTGACGTTCTCTGGTGCATTTACCGGAACTCTCGATCGCAGCGGGCGAATTGTTGTTCCTGTGCAGCTCCGTGAGTATGCCGGTTTGGGTGAGGATGTGATCATTGTTGGCACTGGCAGGTTTATTGAAATTTGGTCAGCCGCTGCATGGGCTGAAGAGCGACGAGTGCTCGACTCAGAAGCGACTGAGATCGCCGAAGCAGCTCCACCTATAACCCCTCAACCGGAACACACGCAAATCATCGTCCGGCAATTTGATGCGGAGACAGCAGGGTGATTCTCATGGGTCTCGAACTTCATCACACTCCGGTCATGATGCCGGAAATCATGCAGGCGCTGAACGTCCAAGCTGGTGGTCGCTATATCGACGGAACTCTCGGTGAGGGTGGACATTCGAAAGAAATTCTCAGGGCAGCGTATCCTGGCGGACAAGTGCTGGGTCTTGATGCTGACGCCGAAGCCATCTCGGTCGCAAGTGACCGACTCTCCGACCATGGCGATTCTTTCCGAGCAGTAAACGTGAATTTTCGTGACATTCGTGCGACTGCGTTGAATTACGAGTTTGTGCCGGTGCACGGTGTGTTATTTGATCTTGGAGTTTCGTCACTACAGCTGGATCGCGAGTCTCGTGGTTTCAGCTTTCGGCGAGCAGATCCCCTCGACATGCGATTCAGCTTCGATCAGCAGATAACCGCGGCCGACATTGTTAATGGTTACGCTGAATCGGAACTTGCCGACATCATTTTCCACCTCGGTGAAGACCGTGCGGCTCGACGGATCGCTCGAGAGATTGTCCGCAATCGTCCGATTAATACTTCCATTGAACTCGCTGAGATTATCGAGAAAGCAAATCCGCGCAGGGGCAAACGTACTCATCCGGCGACTCAAAGCTTTCAAGCGATCCGCATCGCCGTGAATGATGAGCTTTCAGCACTCGAGGCAGCTCTTGAGCAGGCAGTTTCTTTACTTGGTCAGAGTGGACGACTAGCAGTCATTTCATATCACTCGCTCGAAGACCGAATCGTCAAAAACTTTATACGGAAGCAGTCGTCCGACTGCATCTGCCCTCCCGGAACTCCGGTATGCCGATGCGATCACCTGGCTACGTTGAAAGTGATAACCCGTCGACCGTTGATCCCGACTGATTCGGAAACCGCCTCCAACCCCCGCGCACGAAGCGCAAAGCTACGGGTGGCTGAACGGATATAAGCATCATATTAACCAAAAGTAAACACAGACCTTTTCAACGAGCACGCTCGGCTATATCGCAAGGAACAGCAGCCATAGCTGATCCTCCTGATATGCATTGACATTCAGTTAAACCCCGACCTCTCCGATCAGATCAGATCAGAACAGATATCCCTCCCAGGAGAAAATTATGTTGCAAGACGACTTTAGAGTAGCTATAGACATCGGTACCACCAAGGTATGTACGATCATCGTTCGAAAGCGCGCAGACCGCCGCATTGAAGTGCGTGGTATCAGCATCGTGCCGTGTAACGGCATGAGCAAGGGAATGGTTGCAGACGCAGCAGTAGTAACTGCTGCAATAAAAAAATCTGTTGAAGCAGCTGCATCAGACGCCGGGGTTGAGGTCAACGCCGTATACGCAGGGCTTACTGGCAGCCATATCGAATCAAAGAATCGTTGGGCCAATGTCCCTCGAAGTGAAGGAATGCGGGCTGTAACTGACCTCGACCTTTCAGCAGCCAAAAAGGCAGCAGGTGCGATCGATCTTGGAGACGACCGTCGGCTACTTCATGTGATCCCTCGAAGTTATGCTTTAGATGGCCTTCATGGAGTGCGTAATCCTCTTGGCATGCACACTGGCGAACTTCATATCGAAAGTCATGTGATCACTGGATCGATTTCAAAAATCTCCGAATTACACAACGCCGTTTCCGATGCCGGAGTTCGGGTTTCGTCATTGGTAGTTGAGCCGATCGCAAGCGCAAGTGCAGTTCTGACTGCAGATGAGCGTGAAGAAGGTGCAGTTCTGGTCGACGTTGGTGGCGGAACTTCTGACATCGCCGTTTACCACAACGGTGCGGTAATCCACACAGCAGTCATTCCTGTCGGCGGATTCCAATTTTCAAATGATTTGAGCATCGCATTCGCTATCGATTTCGATTCTGCTGAAAAGCTCAAAATCGAATACGGCACAGCCGCACCTGAACTTGCAGGAATGAACGAAGAAATCACCCTTCACCCCACAACGATGAAGCAACCTCTGACAATCTCTAAGCGAGAAATCGGGCAAGTTCTCAAGGAACGAACAACTGAGCTGTTTCGAATGATCCAGCTCAAGCTTGAAGAGCCACATCTCATTGATATCCCAACTGATCGAATCGTATTCACGGGTGGTGGAGCCAAACTCAATGGTTTCTTGAATATCGCCAAGTACATCTTCCAACGAAATGTCCGATTGGCATCACCACGTGGACTCGATGGAATGCCTGAAGGAACCAATGATCCTGCCTATTCAGCGGCTGCGGGTATCGCTCTATGGGGCATGCGCAATCTGCCGGCAGAAAATCACGTAAGCGAGCGCAAGGCTGCATCTGGATTTGAAACTTCTGGAGCGACTACCAACGCTTCGACCGGTGCACTTTCTGTAATTCGTGGCTGGTTGCAAAAACGTGAAAAGGAGACTGCTGGCACGTAAAAAACGTGCGAACAGATCCTTTATTAGGGCGCTAACAAAACTCACAACGCCGCTCAGAAGAGCGGCGCCAACCCCATCATCCGCCGTTGTGAAGTTCGCTCAACAAGTGAACACACGATCCCCAGGAGAACAAAAGTAATGGTCGACCAGGCTAGAACACCTATCGAAGGAACCATCGGTTCAGCAACGATAAAAGTCGTTGGTGTAGGCGGAGGTGGCTCAAACGCTGTCTCACGCATGTACCGAGACAGAATCCCTGAAGTTGAGTACATCACCATCAACACAGATGCCCAAGCACTAACCCGCTCGGACGTCCCAATTCGCATCCGCGTTGGCGACAAGACTGCAAGAGGACTCGGAGTTGGCGGCGATCCTTCAAAGGGTAGAGAGTGCCACGAAGAAGATCGTGATGAAATTAAGCGGGCGCTTCAAGGTGCAGACCTTGTATTCGTCGCAGCCGGTATGGGCGGTGGAACTGGAACTGGTGGTTCACCAGTTGTTGCGGAAGTGGCCAGAGAACTTGGTGCTCTGACTGTTGGTGTTGTAACCAAGCCGTTTAATTTTGAAGGCGCCCGACGTCGCCGTCAGGCCGAAGATGGCATCAAAGCACTTGGTGAAGTGGTCGACACTCTGATTGTTATTCCGAATGACCGACTGTTGATCATGTCGACTGAGAACCTCTCCATGGATATGGCTTTCCGGATGGCGGACGACGTTCTGCGTCAGGGCGTTCAGTCAATCGCAGAATTGATTCTCATGCCCGGTGAAATCAACCTCGACTTCGCCGATGTCAAAGCAATCATGTCGAATGCCGGTCCTGCCTGGATGGCTATCGGACACGGTAGCGGTGAAAACCGAGCGATCATGGCTGCTGAAGCAGCAATCGACAGCCCGCTCTTGGAGGTATCGATCGCTGGTGCACGTGGCGTTATTTTCAACGTAACAGGCGGAACTGATTTGACTCTTCAAGAAGTGCAACAGGCGTCTGAAGTCGTTTCGAACATGGTCGACCCTGATTGCAACATCATCTTCGGCATGGTCACTGACCCCAAGATGGAGAACGAAGTCAAGATGACGATCATCGCTACTGGTTTCCCAGGTGCCGAAGCATCAGCAGAGAAAGAAGCTGCTGTAGCAGCGGCTCTCGGCGACGTACTTGGTGACGAAGAAGCTCTCGATCTTCCGCCATTCCTACGGCACCACCGATCAGCTCGAAGGCGTTCAATACGTGAACTTGCAGCAAGTGACTAATCTAAACTAAGAATAATCACTTAAAACTACTCTGTCCGAAGATTTTCTCAGAAATCTCGTTGAGTACAAGTCAAAAAAAATACCCCGAGAGAAACAACCGGTTCTCTCGGGGTATTTTGCTTTCAGTTAGAAACAATCTTGACCGAACTACTCTGATCGTTTTCCTGTCACTGCCTCGAGCATTGCCTGTATATAGCCCTGAGCGAAGATCCTGGAGCGGTAACCACCCCAATTACCAGGGAACTCCGTATCACCAACGATCTCGGGGCAGTGATCGTCCATGAATACGCCGGTGTAACCAGCTGCGTGATACGTCTCCATTGCTCGCTTCATATCGACGTAGCCTGTATTGATGAATTCTTCATGGAATTCAGGAACTGTCCCTGAAACATTGCGGAAATGGACGTATAGGACTTTGTTGCGCTCGGCGAAATACTGAATCATCTCGTAGATGTCTTCGCCCTCCATTTCCGAGAATGTTCCCTGACAGAACTCTATTCCGTTATACGGGCTATCGACGATAGAAGTCAGACGCTTAAATCCATCAAAGCTGTTCAGAATTCTAGGAACTCCACCCAATTCCGTCACAGGCGGGTCGTCCGGATGAATACCCAGTCGAATACCTGCTGATTCTGCGATTGGTGTAATTATCTTGATCCAGGACTCAAGGCACTCCCACATGTTATCTCGTGACGTGTCGTACTCGGCCAGTCGAGCCTGCGTCGATTCTGAAATGTCCATGATCGAGTGTTGATCACTCGCACTGCTATTCCAAGCGGTCACGTCGGTTCCACCACGTATTTGAGCTCCACCCGATCTCCAAACCGAGTTAGGCATCCAGTTGTAGGCAAGGATCGGAATTCCGGCCCGCCCCATATCAGTTACTTCCGCGGCCAACAGATCGATCAACTCGTCTCTTTTTGGGCCACCGAACGCTACGTCGTAGAACTTGGGATTGGAAATAAACCCATTCTCGCAACCGACAATTTTCAAGCCGTACGACTCGACTCGTTCTCTGAGGAATAGGTAGTCCTCGTAAGTGTTCCGTTCTTTACCGTGAACCTGATCGCTTGCAGGCGACACATCCACACCCGGACCACCGTAAAAAATAATGTTCTTAACGCCTAACTGGACAGATGTTTCTAGTACTTCATCGGTAGCAATTCTCACTGCCCAAGCGTTTTTCATGGCGGCGTTCCCTACTGAAACATTTTTCGTCGGTCGCGAAGGACGGTTATTCAGTGGAAATAATATGCTTCCCAAATAACCGTCCGAAACAAGAATCAAATCTTACGTCCATATTTGGGATACAGTCGGTGAAACCGACTCAATTCCCAGTATTTAGGGAAACGGAATTCTTGAACTAAAACAGCACATGCACAACGAAATTCGTCAACCGAATCGATGCTGTTGATCGCGGGATTTAAATCAGTTTTTCTCCGTTGAATGATGGTGAATCAACGAAGAAATAGCTCTATCCCGGTGACACGGATGATTGACACCTCTCCTATGCCTAGTGGTAGTCTCCGATGCACACCACTAAATATGGTGTTTGGCTGTGTCCGCAGTCGCAAAGTGAAGTGTTCAACATTTCGTTCTACACACTGCTCCGTTATTCAGTGATGGGTTTCAAAATTCACCACTTCACGGAACGGGTACTTCGCGGCATCCATGGACCAAGTGAACAAGGTACGTTTCAGGCAATGCAATGTCCGTTTTGCGCAAACAATGAATCACGAGTTATCGACTCTCGTGAGGCACCCGATGGTGTGCGTCGTAGGCGTGAATGTGTAAGGTGCGAGCTTCGATTCACAACATACGAGCGTGTGCATTCGATGCCGCTGATGATTGCCAAGCGCGATGGCAGACGCGAGGCATTTTCAACCGACAAGCTGGAACGATCACTGCGGACCGCTTGTGCCAAGAGGCCCTTAGAGGTCGGCGCCATTTCTAAGATGGTTATCGATATCGAAAATGAGTTGCACAAACTCTCCAAAGCCGAAGTGGAAGCGAGAGTGCTCGGAGAAATGTGCATCGAACGTCTGAAGGTTCTCGATCGAGTCGCATTTATAAGGTTCGCTTCGGTATATCGAGATTTTCAAGATGTTAATTCCTTTACTAAAGAAGTAGAGGCGTTAACCGATCCAGAAGCCGAGGGCAACGGATCAAAAAGCCAATTACGGCTGATAGAGGACGATGTCCCACGGCTGGCCCAACGAGGCCGTCGCCGGAGGACAAGGCAGGTTTAACTGCCTTGTCCTCCGGGTTGATCGACGACAGTTACACCGGAACTGTCTGAGTTGACGACAACTAAACAACTAGATTGAACGCACGAAAAGAAGATAGATGACCATTACGCAGGACACACACATGAGCACTAACGGCACAACCAATAAGGAAGAATTCACACCGGCGGTGATTTCAGATAATGCCCGTGTAGTTCTGGATAAACGTTATTTACAAAAGAATAGTGCCGGAGAAATCAACGAAACTTCCGAAGGTATGTTCCGACGGGTAGCTAAGGCACTCGCTGCCCCCGAATTCAAGTACGAAAAGACTCCCGCCGAAGTCATAGCAATTGAAGAGAACTTTTTCCAGATGATGGCGAGTCTCGAGTACCTTCCTAACTCGCCCACGATGATGAACGCTGGAACCGGCGCTGGAACACTTTCAGCATGTTTCGTGCTTCCTCTAAAAGACAGCATGGAAGGCATCATGAGCGCTGCTCACGATGCAGCCATGGTCCAGAAATTCGGAGGCGGAACTGGATTTGCACTTTCTGAGCTTCGACCTAAAGGTGCTGGGATAGCGACGACTCACGGCAAGGCATGTGGTCCTATTGGTGTACTCCGTCATCTTTCTTCTGTTTCAACTCTCGTGACCCAGGGTGGCAAACGTGACGGCGCAAACATGGCGGTCATGGATGTTCACCATCCAGATATCCTGGAATTTATTGATTGCAAGCAAGTTGAAGGCGAAATCCACAACTTCAACATCTCTGTTGGTGCTTCCGACGAGTTCATGCAGGCGGTGAAAGACGGCACGACATACGCATTGCGGGCGCTTGCTGACCCCTCTGACCAAAATAGCGGAATGAAAGAAATTGGCCGACTTGATGCCCGAGAGGTTTTCAGCAAGATCGTCTACGGTGCATGGAGAAACGGTGAGCCTGGAATGATTTTCCTAGACGAAGTGAATCGGAACAGCCCGGTTCTTCATCTGGGTCGAATCACAGCAACGAACCCATGTGGTGAGCAGCCGCTTCTCCCGAACGAATCGTGCAACCTTGGCTCGATCGACGTTGCCAAGTTCGTGGTAGTTGACGAAGCTGGCTTAACCGACATCGATTGGAACCGCCTCAGTAAGACGATTCGAACTGCAACTCGCATGCTCGACAATGTTATCGATGCAAATAAATACGCAGTCGAAGCCATCGAAACGATGACCCAATCTACTCGTAAGCTTGGTCTTGGTTTGATGGGCTTTGCCGACATGCTCGTACAGCTCGGTATCCCCTACGACACTGAAGAGGCTGTTGAACTTGGTCGCAAGCTTATGGCGTTCATTCGTGACAATGCCGATGCCGAATCTATGGCATTGGCCGAAGAGCGTGGCCCCTTCCCTGCATGGTTTGATTCCGAGGCTGCAAAGCGCGGTGACAAGCCTTACCGAAACGCCTGTCGTCTAACGGTTGCTCCTACTGGAACTATCTCGATGATTGCTAGCGCATCCAGTGGAATTGAGCCGATCTTTGCACTGGCATTCCGGAAGCAAAACATTCTTGAAGGTAAGACTCTTTACTACGTCGACAAGAACTTTGAGCGGATTTCGAAGGAGCGTGGTTTCTACAGTGAAGAGCTTCTCGATCACCTTGCCGGCGGTGGCTCACTACAGGATCGCGACGATGTGCCGAATGACGTGAAGCGACTATTCCATGTAGCGTCTGATATATCGCCTCGTGACCACGTGATGATGCAGGCAGCTTTCCAAGAGAGCACCGACGCTGGTATATCGAAGACGATCAACTTCCCCAATGAAGCGACAATCGAAGATGTTGAGGATGCCTACCTACTTGCATGGGAAACCCGCTGTAAAGGAATCACCGTGTACCGAGCAGGTTCACGTGAGAAGGAAGTTCTGACTACAGGGACGACTGATAGTACTCAGGCTAACGATGCACAAACATTCGAAAGTCAGGGAATACCGCAGTACATCACTCCTTCGGAGCGACCTGCAGTGCTCAACGGAATTACACGTCGTGTTCGCACTGGTCGAGGAAACCTATTCGTCACGGTGAACATGGCAAGTGACAATCGCCCATTCGAGGTGTTCGCCACTCATGGCAAAGCCGGTGGTAACGATGCGGCGATGGCTGAAGCAGTCTCTCGTATGGCTTCACTTGCCTTGCGGTCAGGCATCAATCCCGTTGACGTTTCCGAACAGCTTCGCGGCATCACGGACGTTCCGGCTTGGGACGACGGAGAAATGATCAGGTCGGTCCCGGATGCGATCGCCTCAGTACTCGACCGAATCAACAGAGAATCTGCTGCGTTGCCATCACAAGATGAACTCAGCGACAGTGAGTCGAGTCAGGCTGGTATGTTCAATCCACCATCACCGAAAGAGTTGGGAATGCCAACGGCACAACCAATTCAGGTGATGAATCGGGAACAGAGGGTAGCTGTGTCAATCGGTGCGCAGATGGGTGAATTATGCCCTGAATGCTCATCGACCGTCGCTCACGTTGAGGGCTGTTTGAAGTGCTTCTCATGCGGCTACAGCAAGTGCTAGTCATTCAGCGATAAGTCTTAAAAGGCCGACCGGAGCAATCTGGTCGGCCTTTTTGTTTGAGACGGCAATAACGGTCAGGCAATGTACAAATCTAACGATTTAACATCCGCAATTCGATAACCTACTCAACAGATCAACTAAACCGGCAACTGAATCACAACTAAACCTTATCCCTATGACAGACAAGCCTCTTCTCGCAGTAACCATCGGTGATCCTTCTGGTATCGGACCTGAAGTGGTCGCCAAAGCCCTTCAAGACCGTTCGATGTACGACATCATGCGCCCGGTTCTCGTTGGCACAGTGAGCGTTGTGCAAAAAGCACTTGACGCTATCAAGTCGTCGGACACCGTAATCGGTGTCGCCTCGCCGTCTGATGCCATATGTGAGCGCGGCACTATCGAAGTAATCTCGCCTGCCAATTGGGAAGGCCATGAGTTTCCGATAGGTAAACACGACGCAGGATCGGGAACAGCGAGCCACCTATGGGTCGAAACGGCAGCAAAGATGTGCATCGCGGGAGTTGTCGACGGCATGGTCACCGCTCCGGTTAATAAAGAGTCGTGGCATATGGGCGGCAGTAAAGACACCGGGCACATGGAAGTGTTCAAGCGACTTTCTGGTTCCAGCTACGTTGCAACGATGCTGGTGAGCGGCCCAATGCGCTGCATGCACCTATCGACTCACAAGTCGCTTGGCGAAGCAGTGAAGTACGTGACAAAAGAAAACATCATGATTGCCGTTCGACTCACACAGAAAAAATTCATCGACTGGGGATTCGAAAAGCCTCGTATAGCTGTCGCAGCACTGAACCCACACGCTTCAGACAACGGATTGATTGGCAGCGAGGAGGCCGATGAAATCGCGCCTGCTGTAGCGCAGGCAATCGCTGAAGGCATCGATGCAAGTGGTCCACACCCTGCCGACAGCGTGTTCAACAACGCTTCTGCTGGCAAGTACGACGTTGTAGTTGTGATGTACCACGATCAGGGTCACATCCCTATCAAGGTGTATGGTGTTGAAGAGTCAGTAACGGTAAACCTCGGTCTACCGTTCCTTCGGACCTCGGTCGATCACGGAACTGCTTTCGATATCGCAGGAACCGGCATTGCCAGTGAGATCAGCATGATTGAAGCATTCAAACTCGGTGCTTCACTGGCATCTCGAAAAGGTCTCACAACTTAACCAGTTAGACGATTAGACACTCAAACTCAGCATTCGATCTTCGGGAATTTACGCGGTTGTCGACCGTATAATCGGAGCAAGAGTCGATCAACAGCACGGTCTCGGGAATCATCCAGCGAGTCCGAATCGGAGCACACAGTTTTCGAACATGCGAATTGCATTCATTGGTGGCGGAGTGATGGCACAGGCCATAATCGCCGGGATAAAAGATGCCGAACTTGATGCCAGCGTCATCGTCGGAGAACCATTCGAGGTTCGCCGCGAGTCACTAGCAAACGACTATGGTGTCGAATCTACAG
>JABMNN010000048.1 GCA_013204545.1 Chloroflexota bacterium
CGATGATGAGCATCAACGCGGTCAAAGGTGTGGAGATCGGAACCGGTTTTGCGAACACTCGAAAGCCGGGTAGCGAAGTCCACGATGTGATCGAGCCGGATCAATCGGACCCGCGCAGGTTCAGACAGATCACAAATCATGCGGGCGGTATTGAAGGTGGAATGTCGAATGGCAATCCGATAGTCGTCAACGTGGCAATCAAGCCAATTGCGACGATGACAAAACCGTTACAATCTGTCGACATTAATACCGGTGAAATTGTTGAAGCTGCCTACAACCGAAGCGACATCTGTCAGGTGGCACGAGCGTGCCCGGTTGGCGAGGCGATGATGGCTTTGGTGTTGGTCGAAGCCATGCTAGAAAAATTTGGTGGTGATTCGCTCAGTGAGATAAAACGCAATTATGCTGGTTACGTTGAATCACATCAGACATTTGGCAACAGCTAGCCTATCAAAGTCAGAATCAGCGAGAATTCACAGCCATTGACCGAACCCACCAGCCCAAAGCCAAACATCTACCTGATTGGTCTTTCAGGCACAGGTAAAACACGGTCAGGCAGGCGTGTCGCTGAACTTCTCGGTTGGCCGTTCGTCGAGATGGATGGTGTAATAGAAGATAGAGCAGGCAAATCAATTCCACGTATCTTCGAAGATAATGGTGAAGAGTATTTTCGGAATCTTGAGACTGAAATTCTAGAAGAGGTTGCTAAACGCGGCGGTCGAATAGTTTCGACTGGCGGTGGTGTCCCAATTCGTATATCTAACCGTGAAACGATGAAATCGTCCGGGTTAATTGTCCGACTATGCGCCAGTCCTGAGGTAATTCACCAGCGATTGGTCAGTGCGGCAACTCAGCGTGGACGAACTCTCCGGCCATTACTTGGAGATGACGTTCCGATAGAAAAACTTCGGAATATGCTTGATGAACGCGAAGAAGCGTACGCATCGGCGACTGTGTCTGTTGATACCGAACACAAATCTCATGACGAGGTGGCGCTAGCCATCGCCGAGGCGTGGCTAGCCAGTGGATTTCCGGAGTCAAATGATTAACCAGCACCAAAATCTAGCGACCGTTGTGAACACGACTCAAGGCAGTTATCCGGTGATCGTAGGGCGAGACGTCGTTGACGATCTGGGACTCGAACTCAATAATATAAGACTCAATGGCAGGGCTTTCTTAGTTGCAGACGAAGTAATGTTCCCGAATCCGATTCGACGAGTTCAAGAAGCTCTAGAGCGCGGGGGATACGCAACCCACGTCCTCGCACTCGAAATAGGTGAGGTGAACAAGAATCTTGAAACAGTACAGATCGTTTACGATTGGTTGGCGGATCTCCGGGTTGAGCGCGGCGACATCATAGTGGCAATGGGAGGGGGCGTCACGGGTGACCTTGTAGGCTTCGTGGCGGCTACGTGGCTGCGTGGAATCGCAGTGGTCCATGTGCCTACAAGTCTGGCTGCAATGGTCGATTCATCGATCGGTGGGAAAACAGGTGTAAATATCCCTAACGGGAAGAATCTTATAGGAGCGTTCCATCAGCCGAAGCTCGTATTGCAAGATATCGGGCACCTAAAGTCTCTACCAGCGCGAGAAATGTCTGCCGGTTGGGCAGAAGCTGTAAAACACGGACTTATTCTTGATGCGAATTTACTCGACACTTTCGAGCGTCTAGCTCCACAGATGAAAGCACTTGAGGGTGATGAACCGGTCGCTGCTATTCGCCGAAGTGTCGCAATTAAAGCCGAGATTGTTTCTGCCGATGAATTTGAAACTGGTGACCGGCGTGTGTTGTTGAACTATGGGCACACGATTGGTCATGCTATCGAAAAGGTTTCAGGCTACGGCACGTACTTGCACGGTGAGGCTGTGGCGATCGGAATGATGGCGGCTGCCGTGATCTCTGAACGCCTTGACATGATTAACAACGAGTTGCTAGATCGACAGCGACGTGTGTTGGAAAGTTACGACCTACCGACCAGTGCAATTGGTCTCAACATTGATGAAATAATTGACGCGACCAAGAGCGACAAGAAATCACGTGGTGGCACAATTCGTTGGGTTCTACTCGAAGGGCCGGGGCAAGCAACTACACGTACGGACGTTCCCGAAGAGATCGTTAGAGAAGCTGTTCAAAGCATCAGAGCCTAACAAACACACCCCGTCCGAAGAATCCCAAGCAGGGTGTGTTGATCTGTCTTATTCGTCCAGTATAACCGCAAGGAATCGTGAACTATTTGAGGCCCCCTGCAACCGCAGGGACAATACTCAACTCATCTTTGTCACTCACCACGCTATTGAGACCGTCCAGATATCGGACGTCTTCGCCGTTCAGGTAGATGTTTACGAAGTGACGTAAATCGCCTGAGTCGTCAACCAACCGCGCTCGCATTCCAGGGAATGCACCCTCAAGAGCTTCAACGACTGCACCGATGGTCTCACCCTCGGCGTCGACACTGGTTTCACCGTTAGTCAGTTTCCTGAGAGGGGTTGGAATTTTTACCTTTACGGACATTAGATTTCCTGTTTCTCGTCAATTCCCTGTGTCGAATAATCAGGGACAAAAAGTTTCTTCGAATATGATAGACGTTATTTGTTTGATTACGTCCCAAACAAAGTCGAGTTTAGCGAACCGCTTGCTACCCGGCGAGGATGTCGCCATCGAGTGAACTGACCTTTGAGCCTTGCTCTCTCACCCAGTCAAGTCCACGTTCTATCTCTTCGACAGAACCCTCGAGTTCAAGGATGACCCAGCCATTTTCGGCGTCAATATCAGCCCGTCTAATGTTCGTAACGATCTTGAATTTGTGTCCAAGTTCGTAAATGACAGGACTCTGTATGAGCGCAGTCTTGAACGTGAATTTGACTCTTCTAAATGGCATTAACTCACCGCCGTTCCCATGACTATTTCATCGAATGATCTCACAGTCGGATCGATCGTGCTCGTCTGAACGCTTTCTTCAATAGCTTCAAGAGTTTTGAGACCAGTACCAGTTATCAATGCGACGGTCTCTTGGTCAGGTTTGATCACGCCTTCACGGGCGAGTCGACGCAATGTTGAGATCACGACCCCCCCAGCGGTTTCAGCGAAGATGCCTTCGGTTTCAGCGAGGAGTTTCATACCCTCTGCAATTTCCGATTCAGGCACGATTGTTGCCGATCCTCCGGTACTGTTGGCGATGCCGACGCTGTAGTAGCCGTCTGCAGGGGAACCGATGGCGAGTGATTTGGCGATTGTGTTGGGCACGACGGGTTTCGGGTGGGCGTAGCCTTCGATAAATGCCTTAGCAACTGGCGAGCAACCGAATGGCTGGGCGATATGCATTTTGGTATTGACACTATCAATAATTCCGAGTTGAGCGAACTCTTTGAGCCCCTTGTAAACCTTAGTGAAGAGCGATCCGGATGCAACTGGCACAATGACGTGTTCAGGAGCATGCCAACCTAGTTGCTCGGCAAGTTCATATCCGAGCGATTTACTACCCTCAGAGTAGTACGGGCGCATGTTAATATTTACAAACGCCCATCTTCGGTCATCTCCAAGTTCCGAGCAGAGTCGATTCA
>JABMNN010000049.1 GCA_013204545.1 Chloroflexota bacterium
CACCGCACTGGACGTCGAACTCGAAGACGTCGAAATAAAGGTACTTAGCACCGGTAGATCGGGAATTCTCGGCTTCGGTGGTGAACCTGCTGAGATTGAAATTTCTCTTCTCGGAGATAATGACTCGTCATACGACGACGATTTCGACGACGACGAAGGTGATACTCCAGTATCGTCTGGAATTTCTGCGAGTTCAGTGAAATCGGAAAATGCTGCTCCACAAAGTCGTGGTAGAAGCCGTAACCGAGGACGTGCTCGCGGACGAAACAGCCGAGATCGCGATGATATTCAGCCAAAAATGGCTGAAACCTCGTCAGAACCATCAGTGGATCAGGATGATTCTCCGGCAGAAAAGCCAGCGACTGACCGTAGCGGGCGACGTGGTCGAGGCAGCCGAAGCGACCGACCGTCAAATCGCACGCCCTCGCCAGAACGTGAAGATCGTGATGAACGACCTGTACGATCTGAACGCGTAGAGCGTTCGGAGCGCGACGATCAACCGGATCGCCCAGAGCGACAACAGCGGGATGAAGATTCACAGCCGATTATTCGTGAAAAAGATGAAGAGGCCGAACAGCTCGTTTCTGAGCTTATTGATTATTTCCTCGGTGCAATGGGTGTCGTAGCCGACACTTACATCCGTGAGGATGACGAAGAGGGCTCGATGACTTTCGAAATCGAAGGTCAAGATGCCGGATTACTGATCGGTCGGCGTGGTGAAACTCTGCAAGCTCTTCAATTCTTGGTTCGAATGGTTACGAACCGCCAATTGGGCCGTAAAGCCTACGTTGTCATTGATATCGAAGATTACCGAGATCGTCGTGTTCAGATGCTGCGCCGACTTGCGCGTCGCACTGCTGGTCGGGTCATATCAAGCGGTCGAAAAGACAGCCTCGAGCCCATGTCTCCAGCGGAACGTCGCATTGTGCATATGTCGCTAGCAGGGCACCCTGAAGTTCGAACAGAGTCTGAGGGTGAAGGTAACCAACGTCGGGTAGTAATCTTCCCAAGCTAGATTCAGCAGTTGCGAATTCTAAAAAACGGGTGATTCCACCCGAGTTGATGTGTTCGTGTCGCAGGATAACCAAACCCTCTCTCATGAGAGAGGGTTTGGTTGTGGTTCAGTTTGTAATTTGAACCAACAACATTGCTGCCAGTACACGACTTCATTTTCTGATGGGAGTCATTTGTTCGAACAATCGAAACCGTCGATACAATTCGGCAATTACTGACCGACTAATTTCAGTTGAGAGCCAGATCGTACTATGTCTGCATCGCCATCATTTGTATCGCTTGGCCACCTTTCGTTCGATGTGAACATCATCGACAACGGTCCACCAACTAGTCACATTCCCGGTGGTGCCGCAGCGTATGCGGCGCTGACTGCTCAAAAACACGATCTTTCAGCAGGTGTTATCAGTTCGATTGGTGATGACTATCCGGCTCAGATGATTTTGAGCGGAATCGATCTTAAAATCGTTGAGAGCGAACACACAGCCACTTTCGCCAACTACTACGACTCAGGCGCTCGCACTCAGGTATTGATGGCATCCGGAAGTCGTATTCCGCAGACTTCTATTCCAGATGGTTGGACCGAACCCGATATTTTATTTGTAGGTCCATTGCTGCACGAGCTACCAACCGATTGCGTGAATTGGTTCAACCCTAAGCTATCGTGTCTTGTTCCATCGGGCTGGTTACGACGGTGGGGGCACGACGGAGCGATCTCACACGCTAATACCATGCCTCCGTTTAGAGGTAAAAAATGGGACGTTATCGCCGTATCAGAGTCTGAGATCGAAACCCTGCCTGAGCAGCAGCTTTTCGAACTAGGTGAAACGATTTGCGTAACACAAGGTGAAAATGGCTCTAGAATCTGGCATAACGGCGAGTGGGTTTACCTGCCAGCTATCAACTCGAACCCCATCGATTTCACTGGCGCAGGTGATGTTTGGACCACAGCGTTCATCATCGCTCTGAGCGAGGGACAGGAACTTGTGCAGGCAGGCTCCTACGCTGCTGCTGCTGCGGCCATATCTATCGAGTCGATTGGCCTAAGCGGATGCCCCTCACGCCAGCAGATCGAATCTCGCCAAGCGTGAACAAGCAACGCTTCAATTAGGCTGACTCGAGTGCATCGAGCGCTTCACTCTTCTTTAACAAGCCCCCAGACTGGCGCCACACGACCTTACCGTCTCTCCCGATCACAACGAATGTCGGTGTTAGGTAGGCGCGGTAATCGCGTATCAACTGTGAAGCGAGTGAATCTTGCACGTTAAGTTTGATAACTTGCACATTGTCGCCCATCTCACTCTCAAGACTTTGGACGATAGGTTGCGACGCAAGGCAGGCAGTACACGAATTTGAGAAAAATTCAATGAACACCGGCTGCCCAGATGTTATGAGACTCTGGGCTTCGACTTCGCTTGCAACGCTGCTGGTTCCCGGCCTGAGAATCAGTACAGCACTAAGGCCGATTATTCCTGCAACCATGTAAATGATCACCTGCCTACGCCGTCCCTTGATCGGCAGCAGAGCGATCATCAAAACGATAATGCCCGGAATGGTTAAGAATGCGGAATACTGGTTGAAAAATTCGAGCAATCTTTTTCCTCAGGGTCGAACGATTCGAAGTTCGGTTAGTTTCTGTTACGCAAGATTAGATTCGACAGATGTGAAATCGACGCGGGAATCTAGCGACATTACCTGTTATTTGCGAAAATTGGTGACTCTGGCGACCAAATTACCCTTTTCTCGAACGTGGTAAAACGGAGCGAAGGCTTGGGAGAATCAGTTCGAGGGCACAACTTTTCATGGGGGGGGGAGATAAAGTGCGTACTATGCCAGTGCAGGACCGTTCAAAAGTGCGCCCAACGAATAATCATTCTCGATTTCACCATCGAGCTCGAGTCGGTGGGTACTCAACGTCACGTGGTTATGATCGCAAGTAGCCAAAATCTGCTCGAATCGTTCAGTAGTTGTATTGCCGAACAAAATCAGCACTGGCAAAACGTGTCGGCGATCAGCTTTGAATATTGCGGCCTGATACCAGAGTGCCTGCCTCAAACCTTCCGACCACGAGTCGGCTCGCTCGATCTCAATCACGTGAGTCGGGAATTTGGTGCTGTAGCCAACTAGGAGATCTGCGCGTTCTTTGCCGGTCCACATCTGTGCCTGCTCAATAGCGTTTATTCCTGCTAACCGAAAGATTCTTGTTACTTCTTCCTGAATCTCGGCCTCAGCTTTTTTTGGAATACCCTGAGCAGCATCGAAGCCCTTCATGATCCCGTCTTTCAACGTGGCATGCGAAAGATCGAACTGCGATTCCCACGCAGAATAAAGTGCCGACTTGCGAGAATTGCTTAGCTGCGACCAACCGGAGGCTTCAGCCTCTTTGTGAACTGTGGAAACCACGGTCTCACGTTCTTCGCTGGAAAGTTCGGTCAGTGTGCGGGTCATTGCTTTTTAGTAGCTGGTGGCTGGAATTTAGTGCCAGAGGCATGCGCCAAAAGTCTTTGTTTGGCTAGTTCTACGTAATCAGACGATACGTCATACCCAACAAAATGACGACCACTCTTCACGGCAGCGAGGGCAGTGGAGCCTGTTCCCATGAACGGATCAAGCACTACCTCGGAAGAAAATGTGTATAGCTGGATCGCCCTGCGAGGAAGCTCTTCAGGGAACGGTGCCGGGTGCCCGACCTGTTTTGCCGACTGAGGTGAGAACTCCCAAACACTCTTGGTGAACTCAAGGAACTCGTCTCTGGTTATCGTGGATTCTCTCTCGTCAGTAGGTTTACGCCCGAACGGCGGTTTTTGGAAAACTAGAATGTACTCGTGTGTATCACGTAGTGTTGGATTCGAAGGCGACATCCAACTGCCCCACGCAGTCGAAGTGCCAGCGCCCGCCGACTTATTCCAGATCACCTCACCTCGCATGTGAAAACCCGCGTGCGCTGCCTGCTCGATGATGTATGCATGGAGCGGAATATATGGCTTTCGACCAAGGTTCGCTACATTGACCAGTGCGCGACCACCGTCTACCAATACCCTGAACGTTTCTTGCATTACGTTGCTGATCAGTCGCATGTACTGGTCGTGTGTAAGATCATCGTCATAGTCTTTGCCAACGTTGTAGGGCGGTGAGGTAACCATGAGGTGAACAGACCGGTCAGGAAGTTCCGACATCTGTTCACTTGAGTGCGTGATCAATGAATCAAGAACGTCTGCTGGGACAAGTTGCTCGGGTTCAGGTTTTTTGTCTAGGCTTTCCCTATCTTCGGGTTGCAGCGCGCGCGCATAGTACTCGGAAGAATCATGGCTGAATCTTCCGTTTGTCCCGAAGGGCGAAGTGCTGGTAGGGCGCTGTTTTGGTGCAGCTTTTGAACGACGAGGCATCTTGTGAATAAGATGCTAGCAGTTGCCGCGCGTGAGCGCGAATTTATGGCATACCAATGATCAGTCGATCAGGCAGATTATTCGGTTGCTTGATCAAGGATGCTGATTAGGTCGACGGCTCGCTTACTACCTTCTTTGCCTTTTGCCGTGATGCCTTCATCGAACATTTGAATACAGAATGGACAAGAGACAGCGACTGTATCGGCATCGGTTTCGAGGAACTGGTCGGTACGCAGGTGATTCACCCTCTCGCCCTCTTCCTCCATCCACATTCGTCCGCCACCAGCACCGCAACAGAAGGATTGTTCCTGATTGCGATCCATCTCTACAAAGTCGAGCCCAGGGATAGCGCTTATGATTTCCCGCGGTGCACCGAACTCGCCATTGTGGCGACCGAGATAGCATGAGTCGTGATAGGTGACCGTGCCGATCTTGCCAATACCGGCTTCAGTTGGCTTTAGTTTGCCCTGTTTGAGAAGCTGGCCGACGAACGCTGTGTAGTGGATGACATCGTAGTTACCGCCAAGTTGCGGGTACTCGTTCTTCATCGTGTTGAAGCAGTGCGGGCAAGTGGTGATGATCTTTTTCACGTCGTACTGTTTGAACGTGGCGATATTAGTTTCAGCTTGTGTCTGGAACAAATACTCGTTGCCGAGTCGACGGGCTGGGTCACCAGTGCAAGTTTCTTCTTCGCCCAGCACTGCGAAATCGATTCCTGCTTTCCTCAGGACCGAAGCCATCGACCGCGTCGTGTCGATCCCACGTTGAACCAAAGCTCCCGAGCAGCCAACCCAGAACAGCACTTCCGACTCAGGTTTCTCGGCAAGTGTTGGAATGTCCAGATCGTCCATCCATGACGTTCGAGTGAGAGTAGTGCCGCGCCACGGATGGCCTCGTTGTTCGATTGACTGCAACGCCGACTGTGCACTGTCTGGCGTACTTGCCTCTTCCAACGTGAGATAGCGACGCATATCTACGATGGAATCGATGTGATTTATCTCGACAGGGCAGGCGTCGAGGCAGGCTGCGCAGGTTAGGCAGCTCCATAGAACGTCGTCGCCAATTGCGTCGTGAACCATAGATCTTGCTGGCTCAGGAGGTGTTTGCCCCACAGGGGTTCCGAGCAAGACTGGAGAACGCTCCTCCATGTACCCTCGCATTCCCTGAATAAGGGCCCGTGGAGAAAGCGGCTTGCCCGATGCCCAAGCAGGGCAGGCGTCCTGGCAGCGACCACAGTTCGTGCAGGCATCGAAGCTCAGCATCTGAGTCCACTGAAGATCTGGAATATCTTTTGCACCGAACGTTTCGAGAGTCTCGAAATCACCCATAGGTTTCAGTGCACCTCGCGGTCGCAGTGAACGGTAGTACCAGTTCATTGGGCTGACAATCATGTGGGCGAATCGACTAAATCTGGCCGATGCGTAGACGATCGCCGATACAAATATTCCAGCGTGTAGCCACCATGTAGCTGCGTGCGTCGCTTCGAGGGATGCCGGTGTGAACCCGATGCCCATCAATGCCTTGGCAAACGTCCAACCGATAGGGGACCACCCTGCGACTGATGCGTCATAGTAAATCGATAATGGGTTCAACTCGGTCGCACCTATTCGCAAACCTTCAATTAGGAATCCGCTGAGTAATAGTCCAAATAGGAAGCTGAGAACAATTCCGTCGTCGAGAGCCGTATTGAGCCGACCGGGTCTGATCACATAACGTCGCCATGCCGCCATCGATAGCCCGACAGCAGCGAGCCCTCCTCCGAATACATCCCAAATAAATCCGAGTGGAACTCGGGCGTGGGCAGTCGGCCATGTCCAGTCCAGATATTTATGAGCATTGAATTCGAGGGCAGCAATCGTTGTCGCCAACAGCAGGATGCTGAAGCCCCAAAAAATCGAGAAATGCATTATTCCCGGGTAGAGATCGCGTCTTCTGACGAACTGACGATGAGCGAACAACCCGACTGTGAGCAGAGATAGAAATGCCTTCCAGCGCTCTGAAGTCGGCCCCAGATCCACATTAGCTTCAGCTGTATGCCATAACCGCCATCGACGTCGCAAGGCGTATGCGATTGAAGCTAGGGCTATTGGTGCTATTAGGTAGACCAGCGCGCCCGCAAACGGGTAGCCAATGTTCCAAAACTCAGTGCGACCGGCAAACTCTGGCATGCGCTATCTTCGTCCCTGGCTTGATAGCCAGATAAGTGCTTGGATTCGGGAATGAGGGCAGTGTACGTATTGCTTGTGCCTGTGTCGTGCCAGACATCGCTTTAGTCGTCGATATCCACATCAAACACAAGTGTGGATTAGTTGATGAGACGAGTCCACATGAGAACTGAAGAACCCGTAATAAGCCAGAGAAAAATATTGACTAGGAGTGGCTTATCCCTAATCAGAATCTCTTCCGGTGTTTCTCCAACCCCTTTGAAATGAATTAGGTACAGATATCGGAAGATACCGTATGCAACGAACGGAATCGTTAGCATCATCGAATGGTTACTTGGCACGTTCGCTTCAGTTACACCTGTACTAAATGTGTACAACGTGTAAGAAATCAACGTTGCAGTTGCCACCACGCCGATGAGGCTGTCGAGTAGCGGCACGGTGTACTCGCTAAGGATCGATCGTTGGACCCAAGAACTGTCTCCTGCGATGTGGAGTTCGTTACGTCGTTTAGCGAGAGCAATGAACAATGCGCCGAGGGCCGTAACAACGTAAAGCCAGGGCGAAATAGTCAGATCGAGTTCGACCGGAGTTTCCGTCAGCTTGATGATCGTATGGTCGATCGCAATCGATCCGGCGACCGCGCGAAAAACGAATCCTGATGCAACCGTCATGACATCGAGTAAAACGATGTTCTTTAGCCACCAGCTATAGGCGATATTTGCCGATAGGTACGCGACGGCGGTGATTATCATCGGAATCGAGATAGCCGCGGATGCTGCCATCGCTCCTAGAATCAGCACAGCTGCTATGCAGATTGCCCACGGAATAGAAATTCTTCCTGCCGCGATTGGTCTAAATCGCTTTCGAGGGTGGGCTCGGTCTTTCTTGACATCTACAGAGTCGTTAATGAAGTAGATTGCTGCCGAAAGTAGAACGAAAATACCGAGAGCAGCGAACGCTCGCCCAACAATAGCGGTCATGCCAGAAAAGTCGTCAGCACTGTACCAAATGTTTACAGTGAAGAAGAGGGGTACAAGCACAAGCCCGTTTTTGATCATCTGGCGTGGGCGCGATTCCTTGATGATTGCGCCAAGGCTCGGAACGCGTGATGTTTGAATTGTGACTTCCTGCTCTACCGACATTTGAGCGATGATAGTTGCAATCGGAAATCGGGGTCAATTTGTAACTTCGACGAGAATCACCAGAAATTATGCCGACCAGCCCGAAAATACGTCTCGACAAGCTCATTCTTGAGAAAGGCTTGGCATCGAACATTAAGGAAGCAGCCGCGCTGGTGATGGCCGGGAAAGTATCGATGCCAAACGAACGGCGCTCGCCCACTCCGGGCATGCAAGTTCGATCCGACATTGAGATCTCTGTGATCCCTGAAAAGCGATATGTATCACGTGGCGGGGAGAAACTGGCGAGAGCACTTGATGTATTCGGCGTGAGTGTCAAAGGCTTAGTTTGTCTCGATCTCGGTGCTTCGACCGGTGGCTTCACCGATTGCTTGCTTCAATCCGGGGCAAGTCGTGTGTACAGCGTCGACACAGGACGCGGACAGCTTCATCAAAAACTTCTAAATGATGACCGAGTTATTAGCATGGAACGTACCAATCTGGTTGATGGGGGCGGGCTCCCTGAACTGGTCGATATTATTGTTGCCGACGTATCGTTCACCTCACTGAGCTTTGTATTACCAACGGCATTCGACCAACTCAAAAATGGTGGGATGGCGATAGTCTTGCTCAAACCTCAGTTTGAAGCGGAGAGATCAGAAGTTCCGCGTGGGGGGGTTGTGATCGACCCAAACATTCACGCTGCTGTGATTGGCCGTTTTGTGAAATGGGCTGGCGACTCAAAAATTCGTATCCGGAATTTCACTAGTTCGGGGATACTGGGTGACAAGGGAAACCGAGAGTTCCTACTGCATCTTGAGCCCTAGCGCTGTACTAGGGCCTAAATGGCACGGTTGTTGCCAAGTTTGCGTTGACCGAGTCAGTCCACCCACGTTAAAATTGGAAATTCATTCGCCGTCTAGTTATGGAGCTATTCGGTGAACCTGAACCCTGTGACGCAAACGAGCGCCTCAAGGAATTGGGCAGTCCGATCTAAAACATTTATATCTGTGTTAGAGACATCAGGCCCGATCAATCACGAATCTGACGACAAGCCACACGAAGAATGCGGCATCGTTGGTGCCTATGTACCCGGCGAAAGCGTCGCTCGCACTGCATTCTTTGGGCTGTTCGCGCTTCAGCATCGTGGGCAGGAAAGCGCCGGCATTGCCACGTCTGAAGGCGATCGAATTCATCTCAAAGCACAGATGGGTCTTGTCTCTCAGGTATTTCGAGAAGAGACACTTGTCGGATTGCCCGGTCACTTGGGTATCGGCCACACCCGATATTCAACTATGGGCGGAAGCAAGGCATACAACGCCCAGCCGTTGATAGCGAACGGCCAACGTGGACAAATAGCGGTTGGTCACAATGGGAACGTAATCAACGCCGGTGCACTGCGTGTTGAACTGGCCGAGGAGTTCGGGTCAAATTTTGAAAGATCCTCAGACACCGAAGTCATAGCCGAGTTATTTGCGAAGGCCCCTGGCAGCGATTGGTTCGAAGTTTCTGCCTACGCCATGCGACGACTCAAAGGTGCCTACTCGCTAGTCATCATGACCAAGGACAAGTTGATCGCCGTGCGTGATCCGCTCGGAATACGCCCTTTGTGCTTGGGCACGCTCAACGGCGGCTGGGTGGTTGCGTCAGAAACAGCTGCACTAGACAACCTTGGTGCAGATTTTGTTAGAGAACTGGAAAACGGTGAGACCATCGTGATTGATAAGACCGGTCTCAAATCCAAAATTTGGTCTGGTGCTCGATCAACACATGCCATGTGCGTTTTCGAGCAAATTTACTTTGCTCGACCTGACAGCATTCTCAACGGAGAATTGGCCTACGAGACTCGACAGAGGCTTGGTGCCGAGGTCTACCGAGAGCATCCAGTGGACGCCGATATCGTCATTGGAATTCCCGACTCGTCGACGCCACACGCTGTAGGTCTGGCTGCCGCAGCAAAAATTCCCTACGCTGAGGCGATTATTCGCAACCGCTACGTTGGCCGAACGTTCATTCAACCCGATCAACTTTCACGTGCGCAGGGCGTTCAGACGAAGTTCAACCCAATGCGAGGCGTGATCGAAGGCAAACGGCTTTTGGTGGTTGATGATTCGATTGTTCGAAGCACCACAATTACTCGAGTGATCAAGATGCTGCGCCGAGCCGGTGCCAAAGAAGTGCACGTTCGAGTGGCATCACCGCCTATCAAATCGACATGCCACTTTGGAGTTGATA
Source organism: Chloroflexota bacterium (assembly GCA_013204545.1). GTDB lineage: Bacteria > Chloroflexota > Dehalococcoidia > Lucifugimonadales > Lucifugimonadaceae > Lucifugimonas. Next base: position 9,916 of record JABMNN010000049.1, read on the forward strand.
TGGCGACCCTGGGTGAATTGATAGCGGCCAATAAAACGGTAGATGAAATCCGAGAATATATCGATGCAGATTCGCTCGCTTACCTTTCGGTTGAAGGTCTGCTCAAGGCCGTGCGGGCACCGGCAAACTCATATTGCACCGGATGCTTTACAGGTAACTATCCGATTCCTGTTCAGCTTGAGATGAACAAACTGGGATTCGAACCGGCGCCTACAGGCTAATTCAGTTTCCCTTACTTGGTGTTTTTCTAGGCATTCAAGCGTTTCGCCTGAACGTATACTTAGCGGCTGATTATTACGAGTCGGATTTATGATAAACACAACCGATCACGGGAGCCTAAATCATGACTGACCGCCCAATGGGTAAGACCTACGCTGATGCAGGTGTAGACCTAGACGCGGCGGCTTCGGTGAAGAACGTCATCAAAGGCATCGCAGCAGCCACGCTCGGTAGTGCTGTTATCGCCGGCCCTGGTGGTTTTGGCGGAGTAATCGATCCCGATCCGTCAGGTGATACTCTTTTAGTTGCCAGCACCGACGGTGTTGGAACGAAGCTTCGCATTGCCGATGCACTCGGAAGGCACGATACCATCGGCGCCAGCATCGTGAATCACTGCATCAACGACATTCTCCCAGCAGGTGCTCGTCCACTATTTTTCCTCGACTATATTGGACTCAGTCGGTTCGATCCAGACAAAATAGCCGAGATCGTTTCAGGATTGGCGAAGGCATGTGCAGCCGCCGGTTGCGCTCTGCTCGGTGGTGAAACGGCAACGATGCCAGATATATACCATGGCAATGATTATGATCTTGCTGGGTTCATCGTCGGTACTGTTCGAAAAGATGCATTGCTGAAGCCGGAGAACACTCGTGAAGGTGATGTGATTCTCGCTCTGGCTTCTGATGGTCTCCACACCAACGGCTACTCACTGGTACGTTCAGTGTTCGAAACTGACCAGAATCCATCTGTTCTGGCAACGAATGTTCCAGAAACGTCGCATACTCTCGGCGAACTATTACTGCGTCCCCATCTCAGCTATCTCAACGCACTCAGCCCGGTGCTCGATAAAATTCGCGGACTCGGCCACATCACGGGTGGCAGTTTCTACAAGAATATTCCTCGTGCGCTTGCCGATGGTCTTGGAGCTGATGTAGATATTTCAACATGGTCGATCCCGCCGCTGTTCAAGTTCATTAAGGAATCAGGCCATGTCGAAGATCAGGAGATGTTCCGAGTCTTCAATATGGGCGTCGGCATGACGATCATCGTAGAACCAGGCCTCGCCGACGACGTGCTAAATAACGTGCCGGGTGCTTTCCGAATTGGTGAAGTGGTTAAGCGTGCTGAAGGCGAAGAGCGAACGAAGTTGATCGGGCTGTGATCAAGCGATCTCCAAGATCTGTGCAGTAGTCTCTCCCACGATGAATCAAAAAAGAGCATAAAAAAGGAATCGAGAATAATTTGAGGGCGTTACTTTCTGCATATGACAGAACCGGATTAGTTGACTTCGCCAGAGTATTAACTAAAGCAGGATTTGAACTCCTGAGTACCGGCGGCACAGCGAATGAGCTAAGAAACGCTGGTCTCGAAATCACCGAAGTCGCATCCGTAACTGGCGCTCCTGAAATTCTGGATGGTCGTGTGAAGACACTTCACCCTCTAATACATGGTGGCATTCTTGGTAAGCGCAACAATCCGGCTCACGTTGCCGAGATGAAAGAGCAGGGCATCGAAGGCATAGACGTAGTAGTCAACAACCTATACCCGTTCCAACAGACTATTTCCAAGCCCGACGTAACTCTCGATGATGCTCTCGAAAACATCGACATCGGCGGTCCGGCTATGACACGGGCTGCTGCCAAGAATTTTCCAGATGTCGTAATCATCGTAGATCCTTCAGATTATACGACTGTCGGCGAGATGCTCACAACCGTGGGCGTTTCGATGGATCAGCGCCGCCGACTTGCTGCGAAGGCGTTTCAGCATGTTGCTGGTTACGACACTTTAATTGCGGCCTATCTTCGTGAGTCAGAAAACACTGATGAAGATAAGACTGCTCTCTTTCCACAAGAGCTAACCTTTGGCTGGAACCGGGTTGCTATACCTCGGTACGGCGAGAATCCGCACCAAGCGGGTGGAATCTACGCAACTCCAGGCGAGTCAGGCGGAATCGTAAACGCCAAACGGCTACACGGCATCGATATGTCGTATCTAAACTACTTCGATGCGGACGCCGCGTGGATTTCGGCCAATTCATTTCAAAGGCTGGCGCCGGGTCAGCATTGCGTGTCGGTTGTAAAGCATGCCAATCCGTGTGGCTTGGCAATCGATGGAAATCAGACCGTAGCTTATAGGAAGGCACATGCTGGCGACCTGATCTCAGCATTTGGTGGAATCGTTGGATTCAACACGGTCGTCACTGCTGAAACTGCCACAGCGATGAAGGGCATTCTATACGACGTAATCGTAGCGCCTGGATACGAACCTGATGCTCTCAAAATCTTGAGCAAGCGCAAGCGCACGAGAGTTCTCGAAGTTCGGCCATCGGCTACTCCTCAACTGAACGTTCGAAACGTGTCTGGGGGGGCATTAGTTCAGCAGCCCGACGACATCGTAGAGACTGCTTCGTTGTGGAAAGTTGTTACCAAAAAACAACCCACCGAGCAGCAACTCAGTGACATGGCCTTTGCATGGAAGGCATGTCAGCTTGTTCACTCAAATGCCATCGTCTTCGCAAAGGACTCTATGCTTCGAGGAATGGGTGCAGGGCAGCCGAACAGGGCGATAAGCGTTTACCTAGCTGGTCGTGCTGCTGGCGACGAGGCTACTGGTTGTGTGATGGCTAGCGATGCATTCTTTCCGTTCCCTGATGGCATTGAAGGCGCAGCCGCAGCTGGAGCGGTTGCTATAGTGCAGCCGGGTGGATCGGTGAAGGATCAGGAAGTTATTGAAGCAGCAGACCGGCTAGGTTTGGTTATGCTGTTCACTGGAACCCGCCACTTCTATCACTAGTTCTGCATAAACTTGGCGATTGAGTCCTCAGACTTACAAGCAGACAATCGCATCAAGTACAGCGAATTCGACTTTCAATGGCAACTACCGTAGACATAGTCATCCCAGTCCTCAATGAAGAAGTTGCCTTGCCTGCCTGCATTGAAAAACTGTTCGCATTCACTGCCAACCATACTGACCGTGACTGGCGAATTGTCGTCGCAGATAATGGTTCAACAGATCGAACGACCGAAATAGCCACCGAACTTGCGGAAAAGTATTCGGCTCTCTCAGTATCACGCCTCGATCAACGAGGCAGAGGCAGAGCTCTTAAGAAGGTTTGGGGCGAAAGTGATGCCGATGTGCGACTTTATATGGACGTCGATCTCTCGACTGCTCTCACGGCGCTTCCTCCTTTGGTCGCCGCAATTGCAGACGACGGCTACGAAATGGCTATCGGATCTCGGCTGATCAAAGGCTCTGAAGTTGTCGATCGAACTTTGAAGCGCGAAATCACTTCGCGTGGCTACAACATTCTTATTCATCTATTCTTTCCGCAAACGAAATTCAAAGATGCACAATGTGGGTTCAAAGCAATTTCTCGAAACACGGCCGAGAATATTCTGCCGCTTGTAAAAGATAACGCGTGGTTCTTAGATACTGAACTGCTGCTTCTTGCTGGCAAGGCAGGTTATGGCATAAAAGAGGTTCCGGTGCATTGGGAAGATGACCCCGACACCCGAGTGAAAATCATTGCGACAGCTTGGGAGGACGTTAAAGGTCTACTCAGGTTGAGGTTTAAAGGCCGCCCAGTTCCGCCATCTACACTTGACCATTGATTTATACGGTCGCTAGAGTTGATTACCCGCGTAAGCGTACAAGCACGTTGCGTACTTAGAGCATCCAAATATGACTACTCCCGGTGATTTTGAAATTAGCCGCTCGGTTCTAACCGGGTACACGGCCGATAACGAACTGCATAGAGCGTTGACTATCCTTCGTAATGAAGGCATCAATCCTGAAGTTGTGGTCGAATTCACAGCGGAACAAGATGGCGTATTCTGCGGTATCAACGAAGTAAAAACGTTACTCGGCCGAGTGTTACCCGAAACCGGTCGAGAAGTATGGGCATTGGATGAAGGTGTTTCGGTCGCTGGCGGTGAAGTGGCGCTTCGTATTCGGGCTCCTTACGCTTCATTCGGACTGTTCGAAACAGCAATCCTCGGCACCTTAGCGTCTTGCACTGGTTGGGCAACTGCCGCCGCAGAATGTGTGGAGGCTGGGGACGGAATACCAGTTATTTGCTATGGTGCCCGTCACGTACACCCCAGCGTAGTTGGCGTGATGGACTATTCGGCAGTCATAGGAAAATGTGCATCTGGTTCCTCGGTAGTCGGTCAGCAACTTCATGGACTGACCCCATCGGGAACAATGCCCCATTCACTAGTCCTATTGATGGGCGACACAGTGCGTTCAACTATGGCGTTCGACAAGCACATGCCCCCTGAGGTTCCGCGTGTCGCTCTGGTCGATACGTTCAAAGACGAGGCAGAAGAAGCCCTCGACGTCGCTAAGGCACTGCGAGAGCGTCTACGTGGCATCAGGCTGGATACACCGCGAGAACGTGGCGGAGTTACGCCGGAACTGGTTCATGAAATTCGAGCACGCCTTGATCAGGCTGGGCACAGCTATGTCGATATCTTTGTCAGTGGCGGAATAACACCTGATCGTATCCGAGAGTTCGTTCAGGCATCAGCACCAGTCAGCGTATTTGCTGTGGGTTATTACATCGCCTCGGCGAGTCCGATTTCTTTCACTGCTGATATCAAAGAGATTGAAGGTAACGCTGTTGCCAAGCGCGGTCGGATTCCCGGTCTCTCAGTGAACCCTCGTCTGTCTCAGGTGCTCTAATCGGATCGGTTGCCTAGATTACCTTTGGCACCAACGAGTTCGAACTTCGTTACTTGTTCATGTTCCGGTAACACTTTGGCCCATTCAGCAAGTCTGTATCCTGCTATCCAGATAATCCTTATCTCGGAATCGACGATCAGTATTCTATCTCGCCATCTTTCGGGAACCCCTGCGCCAACGAAGAAATCCTGAAGTTTTACCTGCGGTTTCATTCCCAATGGCTGAAAACGATCACCATTTGATCGGTTTCGTAGTTCTAATTTGTGCGAAAGCAAATCTGGGGTGGCGTAAGTGATATGCGAATTATCAGTCTCAAGTCGCTTCGGGCGGTCAATAATCTCTGCACTGACAATAACGCCAGTTTCGAGCTCCGTGGCCCCAGGAAATTTCATTGCTAGCGGTGAAATCGGATTCGGGTAAGGGCAGTCATCTTCTCCAATCGATCTGAACCCAAACACATCTTTATCAACGTAGAAATCGACACCGTTCGGCAGTTTGATCAGTGTCCCGCTGTGACCAAGAAGCAGACTAACCATGTCTGAAATATGAGGACGTTCGAGATTCTGAATATGACCAGTATGCGACTCATATGCTTTTAGCAGCATTCTGGTGATCAAACTGGTAGGAAGTCCACTTACTGTGACGCGAGAGTATGAGTGAGGTTCAACTCTTGCGACGGTGAGGTGGCGTTCGACCACCCAGTCGATAATCTCCAAATCCGAGTTAGCATTTTTGGCCAATCGCGCCAACGCTTGTGAGGCTTCGGGAATTGCTTCATTGAGAAGCGGTAATACATCTAATCGAATCTTGTTTCGCGTGTAATCTCGACTGCCGTTCGAATCGTCGATAATCGGGTCGATTCCAACTTCCTCACAGAACTTTACGCACTCATTTCTGGGCGTATCAAGCATCGGGCGCAAAACTCGTACGTCAACTTCCGAATCAGGAATTTTGAGAATCGAGTTGTAGCTCATTCCGGAGATGCCTTTCAAACCGGCACCGCGGGATGCGTGCAGCAAAACGGTCTCCGACTGATCGTCCCGGTTGTGCCCGGTTACGATACCGAGAGCGTTACGTGCCGAGGAAATATCGGCGAGCGCGGCGTACCGAGAGATACGAGCTGCTAATTCGATCGATATCTTTTTGGTGGAAGCAATCGCTGGAACGTCGATAGTCACCGATATGAACTCTACACCCAGTGCTTTGGCAATTCGTTGTGCCCCATCCTGATCGTTTTTCGAGGAACCTTGCCGGATCTGATGATTCACGTGAGCAGCAACTATCGATAACTTCCGGTGATCGGCCAGATTCACTAGACCAGCCAACAGTGCTGAGGAGTCTGGTCCGCCAGAGAATGCGACGATCAACGAGGAACCATTTGGAATCGACGCCTGGTTAAGTCCGACATCAAGCAGTTCAAGAAATTTTGCATTTGTAGACATTAGATATCGTCTACCCAGTGACTTCGGCGACCTCAGTCACCCGACGAACTCGAATACTGGTGATTTTGGAGCCATCCATCTCGTTGACTTGCATACGTAAGTTACCGAATCGCACTCGATCTCCGGGTTTCGGGATGTGTTGGGCCTGTTCGAGGAAAAATCCGGCGATTGTTTCATAATCCCCTTCGGGAATGTCTAGTTCTAGCTCGTCATTGGCTTCGCCGATTTCGATGCCTCCATCAAGCACAAACGTAGATTCGTTGACCATTACGAATCTTTGGTCGGGCCTGTTACCTTCTTCACCCGTTCTGCCTACGATCTGTTCGACCAGCCTTGAGAGGGTGATGAGTCCAGATATACCACCGAACTCGTCCACGACGAGCGAGATTTTGCTACCAGACTCCTGCATGTCATCGAATAGATCATCGAGCCGCTTGGTTTCAGGGATAAAATTGGCCTGTCTTAATGCACTGCTCACAATCAGGTCAGGAAGGAGTTTGCCTTCTGTCAGAGACGCTAAAATATCCTTGACAGAAAAAATTCCGACCACGTCATCGTAGTCAGTTTCGTATACAGGGAAGCGTGTGTGAGGAGCAACCTTGTAGTTCAGCATGAATTCCTCGAAAGTAGTGCCCGCTTGAATCCAAACGATCTCTGGCCGGGGTGTCATTACATCACGAACTTCCATCTCTCCAAATCGGAAGATATTTTCGAGCATTTCACCCGTATTTTCCTCGACTGTACCTTCAGCCTCACCGAGGTCAATAAGTGTGCGCAACTCTCCGGAAGTGACGATTGGGCTGACCAGCGATTCCTTCCCGCCAAGCAGGCGCATGAATAAGCGGGGCACTAAAGTAAATAGGAATACGACCGGCCAAGTCACAGTCATTAGCACTAAAACGATTCGCGCAGTAATGAGCGACCACTTCTCAGGTGCCACAACTGCCAATGTTTTAGGGGTTAGTTCTCCGACGATGACAATCACTACGGTTGCTATGCCAGTTGCAGCGACCGTTGATAACAGTGTTGCTTCACCACCGCCGATAGTCGAGATCGCTAAAGTCGTACCGACAGTCGCAACCATGATGTTGAATAGGTTACCTACGAGAAGAATAGTCCCAAAGAATTTTTCATATTGCTGGAAAATCTTTAAAACTAAACGAGCTCGTTTATCACCTTCTTCTGCGCGATGCTCAATCCTGTATCGACTCGCGCCTAATACGGCCGCCTCGGTGGCGCTAATGAACGCGCTACCGAGCAGCCCTATTACGATGATTACGATTGATGTGGTCACTTGATTCCAGAAGTGATGCAGTTAGCAAAACTGCAAATCACTATCTATCAAGTTTAGCTGGCAATGAACCCCAGAACGCAACTGGCAGAATATCTCCAGTTGCGCCTGAAATGATTGACTGTCATTCAACCAAAGGGCTAAGAGGCCCTAATTCAATGCTGGTGCATCCTCTTTTTTGTCTTCTGGTTCAGTGACGCCTGCTTCTGATCTGCGGATAGCAACTTCAATTGCGTCACGAATGTCAGTGTTTGTCTTCAGGAATTTACGTGAGGCTTCTCGTCCCTGACCAAGACGAGTTTCACCGTAGGAGAAGAATGAGCCGCTTTTGGTAACTATGTCCATTTCTACGCCAAGATCTAGCAAGCTACCCTCTTTGCTAATGCCTGAATCGAAAAGAATTTCTATTTCAGCTTTTCGGAATGGCGGTGCCACCTTGTTCTTCACCACACGAGCTCGAACGCGGTTGCCTATGATGTCCTGACCAACTTTGACCGCCTCGACCCTACGCAGATCAATACGGACAGAGCTGTAGAACTTCAGTGCACGGCCACCAGGGGTGACTTCAGGACTGCCGAACACGACACCAACTTTTTCGCGAAGCTGATTAATGAAAATACAAACAGTGTCGGTCTTGTGAATGATCCCAGTGAGTTTCCGAAGAGCCTGCGACATTATTCGAGCCTGCAGACCAATCTGCATGTCACCCATGTTGCCTTCTAGTTCTGCTGAAGGAACGAGAGCGGCCACGCTGTCTAGAACGATGATATCGAGCGCCCCACTGCGGATAAGGTACTCGGTAATTTCCAGAGCCTGCTCGGCAGAATCGGGTTGTGAAATAAGTAGCTTGTCAACGTCAACACCGATTAGGCGAGCGTACGCAGGATCCATAGCGTGCTCAACATCGATGAATGCAGCTTGGCCGCCAGCGGCTTGGGCTTCAGCCACAGCAGCCATAGCCAAGGTAGTTTTACCGGCTGACTCTGCACCGAAAATCTCAATGATTCGACCACGAGGGAGCCCACCAACGCCGAGTGCAAGATCAAGTGCGATTGATCCAGTAGAAATAGTCTTGATACCAGCGCTTACAGATGACTCCCCCATCCGCATTACCGCACCGCGCCCAAATGACTTCTCTATCTGTGCGAGCGCAAGCTCGAGACTCTTTTCTCTTTCGCTGCCAGTCCCGTTAACTGAGATTATTTTCGATGCTTTCTTAACAGCCAACGTCGCTCTTCTTTCTGCGCTATCAAATAGCCGGTCATGCGGCTCAAACTGTCCGCAATAAAAGGCAGATTAGCACAAGTGTTCTAGTACTGCAACAGGTTTATGGCACAACGATATCGTTCTCCCATAAACCTGTGTTGGCGATCTGCAGAAAAACTAAGAAGACTTAGAAGAGACGAAGTCGATAAAAGCCTGAGAGTGGCGGCCGCGTACTCGTCCGGTTTCAAAAACAAGGTTCAAGTCTCGCTCAAAAGAAACACCGTCGATTCGGACAGCTACAACTTTTCCGTTGTGACTGTTGACAGCATGGCTCGTCACAAACCCAACCCCAAGGTTTTGCGCAACAGCGGCTACAACGGCCTGTGTGCTACCTAAAGTCATAGAGACTTTGTGCTCCGGCAGTTCTATACCTGAGGCAGAGAGAGCGTGTACGACTGTTTGCCAAGTGCCTGACCCGCCTTCTCGTTCGATGATGTTCTCATCTCTGAGCTGGTCGATTGTGATCGATTTCTGATCGGCAAATCGGTGCTGAGAAGAGACGGCAAGAATCACTTCATCTTTTGCAAGTGAAATTGCCGAGTAGCCAATTGTGGTTGATGGCATACCTGATATGCCGAGATCAGCCTGGCGTTCGCCTAATCTTCGAGCTACCTGAGCAGAATCGGCGACCAGTACTTCAACCGAAATGCCGGTGTGTAGACGGGTGAACTCAGAAACAAGGGCGGGGACTAAATACTCAGCAGGTGTTGAACTGGCGACTATTCTTATGACGCCAGTAAGTGCGGAAGGGTCTGGACCAAATCGCGAAACTAAGGCACCGAAATCCGAAATAGTTCGGATAGCAAACTCCATTGATTCTTTGCCGGCTTCGGTAAGAAGTGCTCCTGTGCCACGTCGTTCGAGCAGGCGAGTGCCAAGTTGTCGTTCTAGACGTTGGATCTGCCGACTTAAGCCAGGCTGGCTCATGCCGAGTCGATCCGCAGCACGGGTGAAGCTTCCCGTTTCGGCTACGGCCTTTAGAGCTTCAAGTTCCGCAATATTCATCCTACATGCACCCTCGACATTTTTATAATGTTTGTTGAACAGATAACCTAATTATATACGTCCAGGATAGCCCCTTTTCCGCATTCAACTTGTTTTTGTGTATCGGTACGGATCATCATATGGTGAATAAACAGTGAAAAATACCTAACGATAACTAACTGTTATTTGGTGCTTGTACTTTTCTTGGCACAAATGGAGTCGAATTGATTAAGTCGAAGTTGTGGAAATTTTAGCTAACGGGCTACTTGGATCCAGAACATTCTGGACCGATCCTAAGTCTCGGTAGATCGAATGCAGCTGATAATCCGTCTGTTAGAGGTGGTCCCGGAAATCTGCACAGTGGGATAAGTGGAATCGCTGCCTGAGTGAGGCA
>JABMNN010000050.1 GCA_013204545.1 Chloroflexota bacterium
ATGTAAAACTGTCGTAGTTATCGATTAGTAGGAGCATTGTTTTTACTTTGCTGTAATTGTCGCAGTACGTGGGATTATGTGTGAAATTTGATCGCTGCTTCGCCAGTGATGATCTTTGGTAGCTTCTGCCTGTGCAATTGCCAGCAAAGGCGCTTTTGTTTTCTGGAGAGATTCGAGATTTTCGGCTTCAGGATCGGAATCGAATACGATTCCAGCTCCACCCTGAACGTGTGCTGTGCCGTTCCGTAGAACGATTGACCGGATGATCGTTCCAGTGTCTACGTCGCCGTTGGGTGCGAACCAGCCGATACCACCGCAGTAGGGTCCACGGCCCTCAGGTTCGAGTTCGGCGATTAGCTGCACCGACCGTATTTTGGGTGCGCCCGTAAGTGTCCCGATCGGAAATCCTGCTTTGAATGCATCGATGCCATCGTTGTCTTCGGATAGTTGTCCTTCGACGCGTGAGACAAGATGCATCACGTGTGAGTAGCGTTCGATGTGCTTTAACGAAGTGACTTTGACCGTTCCGGGCTTGGACACCCGACCAAGATCGTTTCGCGCCAGATCGACAAGCATCACATGTTCGGCAGATTCTTTTTCGTTTGAGAGTAGGTCGGCTTCGTACTGAAGGTCATCTTTAGTTTTTGTGCCACGCGGGCGAGTGCCAGCTATCGGGTGAACAGAAACTGTGCCGTTCACCGAGCGCAGTAGCAGTTCAGGCGATGCGCCGATCAGTTGCATGTCACCCAGATCGAGCATGTACATGTACGGCGATGGATTTATCTTCGAAAGCTGTTCGTATATATCGATAGGAGCGGCTTGTGTGTGAGTTTCGATTCGCTGTCCGAGAACTACTTGGATTAACTCTCCATCAATGATCGCCCGTCGAGCTTGTTTGACCATTTCTTGGTACTTGGTGCCGATTGGATGGACGAGTGAGTTGATACGGTCGAAGTCGGCTTGAGCTTGGGGTATCGAAAGCGGTTGACCGTTTTTTACGGCGTTATCAAGAACTTCACAGATATGTGAAATTCGACTTGCAGCCAAGTCGAAATAGTCTGTGGATTTAGCGAACACGATGATGTGCAGTTGATCAAGCGCACGATCAAAAACGATCAGCTCACGTGGAACTGCGAAAGCAGAAACCGGTGATCCGGTGGGGTCGAGCGGTAGATCGCCGACCGATGGTTCAAAGTGCTTTACGGCTTCGTAGGCGACGAATCCGAATGCTCCGGTTAGCAGCGCAGGAAGCCCGCTGATCGATGCCACAGAGCGAGCACTGAACTGATCTCGTAGCGCTGAGAGAGGATCAATGTCGCCACTAGTCTCATGCTCACCTGTTCGGGTGACTCGTTCGACCGCTGGACAAACGTACGAGTACCTCGAAGCCCCTTCTTCAGGTGACTCCGATTCTAAAATAAACGCCGGTTCGCCGTGTGAGCGCAGTAGCTTTAATGCGTTGACAGGTCGAACCTTGATCGAATCAAAGACAGCATGAACAGGTACGACATCGTATTTGATCGACGCGTGCTCGAATTCCTCTAGAGTGGTTCTGAACCTCAGGCTAGACACCTGATGACTCCTCGGCGTGATCAATTGCCCGCATCAAAGCGCCCATCTTGTGCAGGGTCTCTTCGTACTCCGTCTGGGTGTCACTATCGGCAACAATTCCACCGCCAGCTTGCAGGTATGCGACGCCGTCTTTCATGACCATTGTTCGCAACGAAATCGCTGTATCCATGTTGCCGGTGAAGCTGAAGTATCCGACCGCTCCACTGTAGGGTCCGCGCTTGTCTGGCTCCAGCTCGGCGATCAACTGCATAGCCCGTACTTTGGCTGCCCCCGAAACTGTTCCGGCAGGGAATGCTGCTCTCATGGCATCGAACATGTCGTATTTTTCAGAAAGATCACCCGTCACGTGTGAAACGATGTGCATCACGTGTGAATATTTTTCGATTTCGAAGCTTTGCGTAACCTCAACACTGCCGGGGTTTGAAACTCTGCCAACGTCGTTACGCCCGAGATCGAGCAACATCACGTGTTCAGCGACTTCTTTTTCATCGTTGATGAGTTCGTTTTCAAGCTCGTCATCGTGCTCAGGTGTCGTACCGCGTGGTCGAGTACCAGCGATTGGATGGACTGCCATCTTGCCATCTATCACTTGGGTAAGAAGCTCAGGTGAAGCTCCGACGATCTGGAAGCCATCTAGCTCAAGAAAGAACATGTACGGCGATGGGTTTATAGCTCGTAATGAACGGTACATGTCGAACGGTTTGACCGGTGTACGCCTCGCAAGCCGCTGTGAGAAAACGACCTGAATTACCTCGCCGTCCTGAATCGCCTGTTTGCACTTGGCGATCGCCTCGCCGTAGTACTCACGGGTCATGTTCGGAATATATGGCTGCCCGGTAACTTCACCGTGATCCAATGGTGATTGATCTGGATGACCTACCGAGTTGTAATCAATATTCGGATCACGTGAAGTGAAACCTGACGTTGGTAAGAAGTTTCGTCGTGCTCCATTTGGAGGTACTGGTTTGTCGAGCCGGGCAATGATCTCTTCAATTTGAGTGGTGGCCTTTGTGTAGGCTACCTCGATATCGTCGTTTATTGCAGCGTGCGATACGACAAATATCGTGTGGCGTACGTGATCGAATATCAGAATCGAGTCGGTGAGCATGAACACCGATTCGGGAACGTCGAGCCCAGACTTTTCATCTGATATCTGTGGAACCGACGGCTCGAAATAGCGAATTGTGTCGTACGCCAGATAACCGACTGCCCCGCCGTGGAATTTTGGTAGACCTTTGACGGTTGCATATTTCACGTTAGACATTCGGTTGCGCAGGAGTTCGAGTGGGTCGACTTCACCAAGATCGGTTCCGGCACCGGTTGTCATAACCTCGGATGGCTCCGTGCCTAGGATGCTGTATCGAGCTAGATTTTCTCCGCCTTCGACGGATTCGAAGAGGAACGAATGTGTCCCTCTCGCTGTCTTGAGGTAGGCAGAGACAGGTGTTTCAAGATCGGCGCTGATTTCGCGATAGACGGGGATCAGATTGCTGCCGACTGCAAGTTCTCTGAATGTTGAAAGATCGGGTGTGTAGTTGGGCATAACTAATTTTTCCTGGTGAATTGAAGTTGTACTAAGTGAATTAGTTGCGACTTCGCCAGGAAGTGCCATTTGTTGCCGTTATTTCGAAGTGGTGTGTCATTGGATCGGTGCGTATATCAAGTGATAGATACGTTTCGTGCGGATTCGAACTACTTCCAGTTCTTCGTATAGCTCGAAATACGCATGGCATCCCGAACCTGCGTCATTGTTTCGGCGGCAACTTTCCGCATTCGACTGACCCCGCTCATGATCGCCTCTTCGACGAGATTCATGTTCTGTTCGTAGTAAGCACGTTTCTCACGGATAGGGTCGAGAAACGTGTTGAGCGACTCGGCTAGCGCCATCTTGATCTCAACATCACCGATGTTGCCTTCGCGGTAGCGAGCTTTGAAATCGTCGACCTGCGCCGTATTCGGGTTGAATGCGTCGTGATACTGGAACACCGGGTTGCCTTCGACCTTGCCGGGAATATCGGCGCGTATTCGGTTAGGGTCTGTGAACATTGAGCGCACTTTCTTCATAACCGTCTTTGCATCGTCAGACAACATGATGACATTACCTTTCGACTTGCTCATTTTGCCCAGACCGTCGGTGCCTGAGAGCCGTGGGACCTTTCCTACGAGCGAGTCGGGTTCGGGGAAGATGTTGCCGAACATTCGGTTAAATTTGCGAGCTACTTCACGGGTCATTTCAATATGGGGAAGTTGATCGTCACCGACGGGTACTAGGTGTGCCTGAGGCAACAGAATGTCGGCTACCTGACTCATAGGGTAGTTGTAGAAACCGACTGTCCGGCGTTCGACATCGAGATCCTCTAGCTCGCCCTTCAGGGTCGGGTTTCGTTCGAGCATGCCAAGAGGCGTGATGAAGCCGAGCAACATCGTGAGTTCGGCGAACTCTGGAACGTAACTCTGAACAACGAAAGCTGACTTCTCGGGATCGAGACCAACCGAGAGCCAGTCGAGTGTTACCTGAAGAACCGAATCACGGATCAGGTCGATTTCATGAAAGTGGTCGCCGAGCGCTTGGTAGTCGGCGATCAGGAAATAACAGTCGTATTGATCTTGTAGTTCGATCCAGTTATGAAGTGCACCGACGTAGTGGCCCAGATGCAGAGCACCGGTGGGTCGGATACCGGTAAGGATTCGCTTTTTTGTAGTTGGCGCAGCCATGATGTCGTTCGACTCTCGATTTTATTTCTAAATTATCGAGGTTTTGATCACCCGGCTCTTGTCATTTCAAGTTGCGACACGCAACTGGTCGACAGAGGAAAGGGCACAAAAAAACCTCACTCCCAAGAAGATTCTGTTCAAGGGGCGAGGTTTAACCCGCGGTGCCACCCTTATTACCGCTACACGTTTCATGAAGCAGCATCTCTGTCGGACACACGGTCGAGGCTATCTTAAGACCGTAGGCCCTGGGCTCTGATAACGGTGCCCACTCCGTCGGAAGCTAATTGCTTACGCTTTCGCTTCGAAGCTCACGGGTCCATTCAGTTCCGGTCGTGATATCGGGCTTCCACCTTGCCCGACTCTCTATGATCCGTAAAGAAACTTACTATTCCCGATCAACGCCAATATGAAATTCAAACTGTCTTCTAGACTAGCCCCTAATGAGTCGGTGAGTCAATTATCGCTGGGATTTCAATTCGAATATACGCCGGATTACCGCGGGTGAAGGCAGAATATTGGAATTGATCGAATTCGATGGAACAAATCGTGGCGCCTTAGCGTCTTAGCTATGACGGACGACCTAACGAGGCGTTTAGGCAAAGCAATATTCACGGTGATCCTCACCTAATACGGAAATATAGAAATGTTTAGCGGTCAAAAAACAATTAATAAGTGGTTCGCACTGGTTGCAATCGCAGCCCTCGCAGCATTCGTAATTGCGTGTGGCACAGATGAGACCAAGCTTGTTTCGAATGATGGTGTTGGTGCACAGCCAACTCAAAACCCAAACGGTGATGACACTCAGGGTAACCCGCCTCCGGTCGAGCCTATCGGCGATCTCAGTTACGAGGTCGTCGAAGCGCTTGCCCCGATCGAGAGCGTTCAGATACTCGTGCTGGAGTCATACCCCGAGCAGTATGTTGTTCAGATTGTTTCTGGGCTTCCAAGCGGTTGCGCAACGTTCGATCATGCCGAAGTTATGCAAAACGGAACCGATATTCATATAGCGGTCTACAACAGCGTGCCAGCATCCGATCAGCTCATTGCGTGCACAACTATTTACGGCATGCACGACGAGAACGTTGCACTTGGAAGCAACTTTGGTCGAGGTATTACGTACACAGTTCTGGTGAACGACCAGCCTGGTGTTACGTTCACAACAGGTTCATCACCGATACAAGGCGACCCCCCTTACTCAGAGCCAGGATTCGTGATTGAATCGGCTCTGGTTGAAGGTCTTGAGATCATCATCGGCGAAGACAGTCGTGGCCCTGTGACGTACTACGCCCAAGTTATCTCGGGATTGTCGAGTGGTTGTAAAGAATCGATCGATGCCAATGTTGTTCACTCGGGAAGATTGGTCTTCGACATCTACCCGATGGTCAAGGTTCCGACGGGTGACGTGATGTGCACCGATGATTACCGTCTTGATTCTGCGGAAATTGAGCTTGGTGTTGTGGGTGAAGAACTCGTTTCCTGTGCCGTGTACATCGTGAACGCAGGCGGCAAATCGGTTACGTTCCAAGCAATTGCACCAGACGTTCGATGTGCTGATCCTAGGCTGTCAACTCCAACTCCAACACCATTCCCCGGCGGTGGAAGCATCATTGCTGACAGTCAGGCTCTTGAGCTGACACTAAGGTCATTGGGTGCGGACGTTCAGTACGGTGGACAGAGTGATGTTTCGAAGCAGTTTGGCCTGTACCCGACAGAGATGAAGGTAAACGGTCAGCGAGTATTGGGTTACAGCTTCGCTCCTGGTACATCAGCTGAGAAGGCTTCCGAGACGGTTTCTAGCGATGGTTCTACGTTCGAGGGTGAGGGCGTTGCGATGTCGGTCATGTGGATAGAGCCACCTCACTTCTACTTGTTCGGTAACGCAATCATCTTGTACGTCGGTGTTGATGCTGAAATGGGTGCGTTGCTCGGTTCTATCGGCGATCAGTTCGCTGGGGGCGAATACGAGACTGCCGCTAGTGACGATGACGGCATCAATAGTGAGTTCACTTCTCGCTTGGCGACTATTGAGAATGTAAGCATTGCTTCAACTCGATCGATTCCTGCGCAGCACATGATTGGCGTGACAATTGCTCTCGGCGGAAGCTGCGAGACGTTCACGTCGATTACCAAGGTTGTTGAAGGCCGAGAGGTTCGAATCGAAGTGTTGACTGAAGTTCCAACGGCTCCTGTGCCATGCACATTGGCGATCATCTACGACGATCAGTCGATTAACATTGGATCCGAGTTTGAAGCCGGAGTTGAGTACGACGTCTTCGTGAATGGCGAAGGTCAGGGCACCTTCGTCGGCGGCTAGTTGCCCACTCGGTTCGAAATCTATCGGCAGGCAATTGCTGCAGAACGCCCCGCCTATCTCGCCCGTTAGGTGGGGCGTTCTGTGTTCGTAGGTCTTTTGTCGTGTGTTCCTGTTGCCTTACTTATGAGATTCTGAGAGCCTTCTGCTCGTTCATTCATGAAATCACCAATTGATAAGAGGACAACTGCCCTAATGTCATCAAAGCAAATTTCACCATACGGCTCTTGGGAATCGCCAATATCGGCCGATCTAATTACGCAGGGCGGTCTTCGTCTCAGTGAAGTTCGCATTGCTGGGAATGATGTGTACTGGCTCGAAGGTCGGCCAGAAGAAGCCGGTCGATATGTGATTGTGAAACGGTCTGCTAACGGCACGATCACGGAAATGAATCCGGCTCCCTCTAACGCTCGAAACGCTGTTCACGAGTATGGAGGTGGTGCATACGCTGTCCGCAATGGTGTCGTGTACTTCTCCAACTGGGATGATCAGAGGATTTATCGAGCTTCGTCAAACGGCGGTGAACTTACGGCGATCACACGCGCACCTGCAATTGAGCGTGGTGAACGATTTGCTGATCTGCGACTGACGAACGACTTAGGCTGGATTATGGCGGTACGCGAGACGCACCACGAGGATCGAGAAGCCGACAATGAAATTGTTGTAGTACCCACGAACGGATCGGGCGAGATACAGGTTCTGGCAACCGGGCACGATTTCTATTCGTCACCGCGCCAAAACATTGCTGGCGATAAGATTTGTTGGCTCTCGTGGGATCACCCAAACATGCCGTGGGACGGTTGTGAGTTGTGGGTAGCTGATTTCGATTCAGCCAACGGATTTGTGAGTAGTGAGCATCTTGTTACAGGTGGCACGGATACCAGCATTCTGCAGCCAGAGTGGGCGCCAGATGGGACTCTGGTATTCATCACTGACGAATCGGGCTGGTGGAATCTTACAAAATGGTCGGACGGCAACGTTGTGCCTGTGCTTACCGAGGAAATAGATCACGGCGGTCCTGCATGGATGTTCGGGTTTAGCACATATTCATTTCTGGAGGATAGTGCGATCCTGCTGAAAGGTGCAAAGGGTGTTGAGGGTCGATTAAGGATGGTGACGCTCAATGGTCGCGAAGTAGCGGAAACCGCTGTGCCTCACAGTTCGATTGCTGAAGTAAATGTCATAGGTAGTGATGTTGTCTATATTGGTGCTTCGCCGACTACCGCTGCTGAAATTGTTCGAACTTCGTTGAACAGTAGGGTGACGATAATATTGAAGTCATCGAGCGATATCGAGCTCGACGATGTGTATCTATCGATACCAGAAGCGATCACGTTTCCTTCGACCGATAATGGCGAAGCGCACGCTTTTTATTACCCGCCAACGAATCACGATTTCGAGTCAGATGGCTTGGAGACTCCACCGCTGTTGGTAATTAGCCACGGAGGTCCAACGAGCGCGACAAGTTCGTCGCTTGCACTTCCTGTGCAGTTCTGGACTAGTCGCGGATTCGCTGTTGTAGATGTGAACTATCGTGGCTCAACTGGGCACGGCAGGGTGTTCAGGGATGCACTGAAGGGCAAGTGGGGCGTGTATGACACTGACGATTGCATTGCGGCTGCGGATTATCTGGTATCGAGAGGGCAGGCCGATACGAACCGTCTTGCGATCAAGGGCGGATCGGCTGGTGGCTATACGACGATCAATGCACTTACATTCCACAATCGATTCGCAGTGGGTGCTACTTACTACGGTATTGCTGATTTGAGCGTATTTATTGGCGACACCCACAAGTACGAATCCCGCTATCTTGACAGTTTGATTGGTCCTTACCCAGAATCTAAACAGCTCTATTACGACCGTTCGGCTATCAATTTTACCGATCAACTATCGTGTCCGATGATCATCTTGCAGGGTCTCGAAGATAAGATCGTTCCACCTTCTCAGGCTGAGATCATGGCGGGTGCGTTACGTGATAAGAGCATCCCATTCTCACTGATGATGTTCGAGGGTGAACAGCACGGTTTCAGGCAGTCGAAGAACATTAAGGCTTCACTTGAGGGTGAACTGTATTTTTACGGCAAGGTGATGGGCTTCACGCCTGCGGACGATCTACCGGGTGTAAAGATCGAAAATGAATCCGCACTTTAGAGTGGGCTGGCTGGAAGCAATCTGTGGTTCAAGCGAGCTACAACAATTTCAAGGAACAATATGACTGATAATGAACCAGAATCGATACTTGTTGTGACTCCGCACCCTGATGACTCTGAATCGGCGTCAGGTGGCACAATTGCTAAATGGTGTGCGGAAGGCAAAAAAGTCGTTCTGGTCGTTTGTACGAATGGAGACAAGGGAACCAGCGATCGTTCTGTGAAGCCAACTGATCTTTCAGCCACACGTGAGGTTGAAACTTTAAACGCAGCTAAGGCCTACGGCTTGGCGGATGTCGTATTCCTTAGGATGAAAGATCAAGGCCTTGAAGACAACGATGAATTCAGAGAAAAGCTAGTTCGACAGATTCGGATACACAAGCCTCGATTGCTTCTTACTATTGACCCTAATCGGCCTTACATACGTCATCGTGATCACAGCATGACGGGGCGTGTGGCCCTTGACGCTGTATTTCCGTATGCACGAGATCACGTCGCATATCCCGAGCATTTGAAAGAGGGTATCGAACCACATAAGGTCGAAGAAGTTTGGCTGTTTCGACCCGAGCAACCGAACCATCACGTAGATGTCACTGAGTATTTTGAAACTCGTCAAAATGCACTTCACTCACATGTAAGCCAAGTGGGTGAACGCAGCGAAGAACGTGACGAACGATCACGCAAACGTTTGACCGAAACGGGTGAAAAGTACGGCGTAGAGTTAGCCGAACAGTTCATGCGGATAGAGATCGGGCGCTAGATTCCAACTTTAAACATGTGGATCAGGACAGATCTAGCCGGCACCTTCGCCACCGTCGAGTGGGAGTTCTACTCCATTTATAAAATCTGAGTTCGACGAGGCTAGGAATAGTACGGCATCTGCCACTTCTTCGGGCTCGGCAAATCGACCGGTTGGAATTTTCGCCAGCTTGGCGTCACGTCGTGGGCTAGGTGGCCATGCATTGTCGCCCATGGGTGTCATCGTAACTGTTGGAGCAACGCTGTTGGTTTGAATGTTGTGGGGTCCGAATTCGACTGCCATCGACTGCGTAAGCAATTGCAATGCGGCTTTTGACGCGCTGTAAACGCTGCCGGTCGGGAACGCCCTTATTGCGGCACGTGACGTCACGTTAATTATTTTGCCTCGCTTCTTTTCGATCATGCTCGGAGCGAAGATCTGAGTCAGCAAAAGCGGGGCGAGCAAGTTCACATTGATGATCGTGTGGAAATTTTCGAGAGTGGTTTCGAGAATCGGCTGTGGAATGGTTACTCCGGCATTGTTCACAAGGATGTCGATGTGTCCAAATTCAGCTAGCGCGGCTCGTCCTACAGCCTTCACCTCATCGGCATCTGCCATCTCGGCAGTTTGGGTCCAGACTCGAGATCCAAGTTTTCGAGCATATTCAGCGGTTTGCTCAAGCTCCTGTTCATTTCGAGCTGTCAAAGCGAGGTCTGCACCTGCTGCTGCGAATAATTCGGAGATTGAGACACCGATTCCTTTAGAAGCACCGCTAATGAAAGCAACTTTGCCCTTTAGTGAAATGTTCGGGGATGAGGACATGCGATTGGGTTCCTTAATTTCTGACGCTGTGATTTTGCGCTAATTAGTTGCTGCCTGTGACTTCGCTTAGGAACCAGAAAAAACTTTCTTTGCGTTGGGTATTGATAGTCCAATTGATTGGTGGGTTCTGGTAGCCGAATACATAGTCGCCATACGCTGCGGTTCCACCGGCACCTAGACCGGGATCGAAATAGCCCCATCCGACTCTTTGCTCGAGTGCTGAAGCAAAGTTATTTGATTCATTTTCAAAATCGAAGTGATCATCTTCATTGAAGAAAATTGGTTGACCTCTGAATGATGTAGATGCGCGGGTATCGATCACTCGCTTCGTGATTTCGGCAGGGTCGTGCATACCGTTGCCGTGGAGCAGGATGTAATCAGAAGCGGCAATCACCGCATCGGTAGGAACCATGCGTCTAGTGAAGCTGGTGCTTACAAGTAAGGACTTGCCATTCACTTCAATAGCGGCAGCCCGCTCGATAAGCTCGTGAACACGCGGTGGACACAATATGTCGTGCTCGTACCTAGGGGCATCAGCTTCGTTGTTGATCTCGATCAGAACGTTCGTGTA
The DNA here is from genome assembly GCA_013204545.1 of Chloroflexota bacterium. Lineage (GTDB taxonomy): Bacteria > Chloroflexota > Dehalococcoidia > Lucifugimonadales > Lucifugimonadaceae > Lucifugimonas. Next base: position 10,881 of record JABMNN010000050.1, read on the forward strand.
ACCGCTTTCGAGGACCCATTTGGTGGCTTTGTCGACCGCAGATTTCACGGCGTCTTCGTCTTTGAGTCGTTCGTCCTGACCGAAGTAGAAATAGCCAAGACACACAACCATTCCGATCGAGTCGGCAGCTTCGATGATTCGTGCGGTGCGATCCATGAATGCTGGTTTAAGATCGCCAGATTCGGTGAATGCCCCGGATATCCACGGTTGAGATTCGGTATTCGTAACACCCGCCCAAATCTGCTCTTTTGTAGCGGTTGGGTGGGCAGCGTGAATACGCTTCATGAGATTTGCAATCCCATCCTCATCCGACCTGTAATAGCCGAGAGGCGATGCACCTTGAAGGTTGATATCGATACAGGTGAGACCTTTTGCGTAGTAGGTCGGCAGCATTTCGATCAACTCGTCAGTATTGCGTCCAGCTCTCGACCGGTCGTTATTTTCATATGCCCAGAGATGCCGGGTGAACTTATTTTCATCGTCGAACATTGCGTTCGCCATGCGACTGTTTAACATCAATCCTTCAATCGAAACACCCCTAAACGTGCGTCCTTGCAGCGTTGGAATGCCGTTGATGAGGAAATTGTCGCCGTCGATGGTTACTGCGGTTTGCGGTGAAAAAACGGAGTCTGCCATCGTCAATTGAGTTTGTCCGAAAGCTCGTCGGTAGCTGTCGACCACGATTTAGCGTTTTCGATTCGATGTTGGATTGACGGATGAGAGTGGAAGATGAACTCTACTACTGAATTGGGTTTCTTTTGTGAAAGATTTTGATCACCGAGCTTATTCATAGCTGAGATGAACTCGTCTCGCATCCCGGTGAGGGTCAAGGCGTACAAATCAGCCGCTGTTTCGGCTCTGCGTGATAGCCAGTTAGAGATCGGCAATGCGATAAGTGAGACACCTGCCCCGACTATCAGTACGAGAGGTAAACCGGCGATATCGTCGATTGCACGAAGGCCGAGCGAGTCGATCCATGCTGCAAGCGCCAGATCAATCACGAAGAAGCTGACAAAAATAAGAACGGACGAGACGGCTAGCATTTTCCAGACGTCCCAACGGACGTGGTGCCCAAGTTCATGAGCCATTACCACTTCGATCTCTTCTGGCGTGTTCGACTCGATGAGCGTGTCGGAAATGATGATTCTGCGAGTTGGACCCCAGCCCGTCACCGCCGCATTTGCTTTGGAGGTTTTATCTCCTAGATGCCATACATAGATGCCTTGTACATGTGTTCCAATCTGTTCGGCGAGCGCAAATAAGCGGTCTTTTAGCTCTCCTTCAGGAATTGGTTCGAACTTGTAGAACAATGGCAATAGCAATACGGGAACGAGCGCCATGAGAATGACAACCAGAATCGTCGCAGCGACCGCCGCCCACAACCACCACATGTCAGGCAGAGATCGCAGTAGCCAGTACATCCCTGAGATCAGGACAACGAGTAGTACCGATTGCAGCAGAGTGCCTTTGATCCAGTCGTAGATCCAACTTCCAAGCGACACTTTGCTGAGTCCAAATCGTTTTTCGACGATGAATCCCGAATATACCTCGAATGGAAATTCGATCAGTTGCAGACTCAGACCGGTTACCAGCAAATAAAACACGACAATGAGTGCCGAAATGGATGTCCAATTTTCGGCCAGATTTCGGATCGCTTCAGAGCCACCGCTGAGCAAGAAAACCAGTGGGATTGCGACGTTCAATGCCATCGAAACGATCGACAAAGTTAGCTTTATACGCTGGTATCGATTTGCGTTTGGCAGGCTTTTGACTTCGGTCTGTTCTTGCGAGGTTATTGGGTCTGTTGGTTCCGCTGATGTCATAGTGGCTCGAAAAACTGCTTACGAAATTATAGTGATTTTATTTCTCTTGATTAGGTGGAAGTCGCGGTCGGCACCGAGACCGGACTTATTGAACGCATGAACATTGCCTTTGTGGTCGATCTACTAGAAAAACGGCTGTGAATCCGACGAAGTATCGACTACAAACATATCTCCTTTAGTAAACCTCTCCAGAACAGATTCATCGACGTCGATTCCGAGCCCCGGTTTCGTCGGAACTTCCACCCGGCTGTTCGACTGTGTGAAGAACGGATCAGTGAGATTTTCTCTAACTGGGTGTGGCGTTTGATCAAACTCTAGTACGGATTCGTTTTGGTACGGAATGTTCGTTTGCCCTATCTGGCCTATTGGTTGTACCGCAAGTGCGTGAAGTGCTGCCGCAAAACTAATCCCGGTGCCCCAAAAATGGGGGTTGAATTTGATTCCGAACGCCTGAGCCATCAAACCTACTCGGTGCATTTCTGAAGGCCCGCCAACTCCGCAGATGTCGGGTTGAACGATGTCGAACGTACGCTCGGCGAGTCGAGGTGCGAATTCCCAACGCGTTGAAAGGCTTTCACCGCCCGATATTGGTATTGGAGATTTCTGTTGAACCAGTTTGTTGCTTGCAAAGTCTCTCGATGCACACGGCTCCTCGAACCACGTGATGTCCTGATCGGCAACCATATTTGCGAATGTGAGAGCACTCGAAACGTCGTACGACTCATTCGCGTCGAACATTAGTCGCACGTTCGGCCCGATAGCATCCCTTGTTGCCTTGACGCGATCTGCATCTTCCTTGAGAGATAAAGCACCGACCTTCATCTTCATTCCTGTAAACCCCTGTTCAACATAACCAACAGCCTCTTCGAGATGAGGCTTGAGGGCATAGTTGTCGACGTAGTAGAGGCCTGTTGCATACACTGCAATCGAATCGTGCAGACGGCCGCCCATCACTTCCGCAACGGGCTTAACGGTGGCTTTGCCGACGATGTCGTGAAGTGCAGTATCTATGGCACTAGCCGCCATCACAGCCGCACCGGTGTAACTGTGGCTCTGGTACGTAGCGCGGTGGATCTTATGCCATATCTGAGAAATATTCTCCGGATTCTCCCCGATAGCGGATCGCGAAATAGTTGCGATTCCAGAGACCGTATCTTGATTTCCGTAGGTTTCACCCCAACCGACTACGCCGTCGTCGGTGAACATCTTGAGAACGATAACACCTCGAGTGTTCGTCCAACGCTGTGACCATCCGAAAGGCTTATCGAGCTCAGCTTCAAGGAATCGGACTTCGATACGATCTATTTTCATTACCGCTTTTTAGTCTTTCTTTAGATCCCAATTTTCACAGGATTCTTGCGATTTTCAGATCATGAACGAATTGGTCTATGTGCGCTGCGCCCAATCACTATCGAGTTTTTCGAATCTGATTTTAAGTTCTTCAATTACTGAAGTGGGGATGGGGAGGTCATTGTCAATTTGGTTGATGTTTGTTGCCATGTGAGAAGGATTAGTTGTACCGACAATTGCGACGTTCGCGTTAGGATCACCGAGGGTGTAGCCAAGAGCGGTAAGGATGCCATCGGCTGGTTCGTTTTCGATGGGTCCAAGCGTTCGCATGCTTTTGGCGCGTTCGAGATATGGGGTGTTGTACCGCCCTGCATCATCGATCCCGGATTCAGGACGTGACTTGCCCCAAACACCTCCAGCGATAGGTCGTTTAATGATCGTTCCCATCCCTCGCGAGGTCGCTTTTTCAAGGAGGCCGGAAGTTCGAGCGCGTTGCTCTACGAGGTTGTAGCTAGTTTGCAGAGTGGCAAATAATCCTGAGTCGACGGCCCAGTGAGCGGTTTCGTTATCACCTGAGTAACCTATAAAACGGGTCTTGCCTGCCTGTTCGGCTTCCTGAAGTGCTCGAATGACATCACCTTTTTCAAGGACATCGATATCGCAGGAGTGGAGTTGGACTAAATCGACATGATCGGTTTGGAGTAGACGTAAGCTGCGGTCAATCGAGTCAACAACCGTCTGGTATGTCCATTCTTCGCCGTCATAACCTAGGGCGATGTGCCCGGCTTTTGTGGCAAGGAAGTATTCATCTCTTCGATTCGCTACAGCCTTACCAATCAGCTGTTCTGATATGCCGTAGCAGGCCGAGGTATCGAAAAAATTAATTCCGCTGTCGAGTGCGGTGTTCAGCACACTTGAAGCTTGATCCTGATCAGAGATCGAAAGTTGCGATCCGATCTCTGAAAGACCAACGCCTAGGCGGCTAACGGCGAACCCTGTATTTCCGAATGGAACGGTCTGCATGAAGGTAGTCTCTTGTGGTTAGTGATTATGGAGTCTGAAGGGTACTACTTGATGATCGGTTCTGAGATTTCCGCAGACTATTTTTAGGTAAAAAAAGACCCGTGCCGAAGCACGGGTCTAATAATTCAACAGCAGAAAGCTTACGAAGCTTTGCCAATCTTGAACATTTTGGTACCACAAACCGGGCAGGTGCCCTGGGATGCGGGGCGGCCGTTCTTCATTGTGATCTGCTCTGGGTTCTTCATCTCACGCTTGGTCTTGCACTTCATGCAGTAGGCTTCCATATTGGACCCCCGTTGTTTGGATATTGGATTGAACCGCGAATCATTGTGCGCATCGTGCGTCACTGCGGTTGATCATTGATCGTTGATCGACCATACTACATCTTTTTGAACTTGTCGCTAGTACGGATGGGCAAGTTGACCAGAGGTGGCTGTTACCGCCGTTCACTCAAATAGGCGCGTATGATGGAATCGTAACGGTCGAGGAGGTGATATTTACGAATAACGTACTGATTATACGGTAACGTATGGAATGTTGTTCATTTGCGCAATTTTGAATATTAGTACTAATAGTCACCCGTAAATGGCGACTAACAGCTAGATTGACTGTTTCCCAACCGCAGGCGAGATTGGGGCAAGAGTAAAGGTCGGTCTCGGAATCCACTATAATTCCGAGTCTCAAATCTCCGTGGCTCCACCGATATCGGTGGTAATTGTCCACGAATTACAATTATTTGTGTCAGGTAAGTGTCGTTGCCAAAAGATCAAGGTGTCCAAGCTACCCATGTGGGCGAGTCAGTTGTGGATATGAAATTCGCAGCTATTGCTGATCTAGATTCGGCGGAATCTGATGATCAGCTCGAATCATGGCGAGTGCGGTTTCTCGGTCGGAAAGGCCGATTGACCAGTCTGTTGCGCGGGCTGGGCTCACTCGATATCGATGAACGAAAAGTGATTGGCGCTGAGGCGAACAAGTTGCGTGGCGAGTTAGAGTCTCTCTATGAAGAGCGTACGAGTAAATTAAAATCGACTCGTGCTCCTGTGGGGTCGATAGATATCACCCTCCCTGGCAGGAAGCCTGCTTTAGGCGGGCTGCACCCATCAACGCAGATGATCCGAGAGATCACTCAAGCGTTCAATGAGATGGGATTTCAGACCATTGAAGGGCCGGAAGTAGAGCTTGAGAAGTACAACTTCGACATGCTGAATATTCCTGCGAATCACCCGGCTCGTGATCAATGGGATACGATCTGGGTCGATTCCGACACGCACAATGATGTACTGCTACGGACACACACGTCGCCCATGCAAGCGCGAACGATGGAGCAGAACGATCCGCCGATACGTGTGATCGTTCCAGGAAAATGTTACCGATACGAGTCAACCGACGCCACACACGAGTGGCATTTCAATCAGGTTGAGGGGTTGGCCGTCGACGATGGCATCACATTTGCTGATCTAAAAGGCACGCTGTATGAATTCGCTCGGCGAATATTTGGGCCTCAACGTAAGGTTCGATTTCGCTGCGACTTCTTCCCGTTCGTTGAACCGGGTGTTGATATGTCGATCGATTGGAATGGCAGCTGGATTGAGATTCTGGGTGCTGGAATGGTTCACCCAAAGGTTTTGGAAAACGCTGGATATGATTCAACGAAGTACACGGGCTTTGCGTTCGGTATGGGACCTGAACGGATTTCGATGCTGCGAAATGAGATCACCGATATCAGACATTTCTTCTCAAATGACCTGCGGTTCCTAACTCAGTTTTAGGAACGGCAATCGCGCCGTTGCACACAAGTGATTCGTTACATTCCATTTCTCCTGTAATTCCTATAACCGAGATAAACGCATGAAGGTTCCTGTTTCCTGGCTTAGAGAGTATGTCGACATTGAGATGAACCTCGATGATTTGGCACATCGGCTAACCATGGCCGGTAACGAAGTTGAAGATATCGAACGCACCGGTTGGATTGACAACGTTGTTGTTGGACATGTGAAATCTGTTGCCATGCACCCTGATGCCGAACGTCTAAGGCTTGTAACTGTCGACTACGGCAGCGGTGTTGCAGAGGTCGTGTGTGGTGCTCCTAACGTGGCTGTAGGACAGAAGATCGCATATGCCTCGATTGGAGCTGTTCTACAGGATGCCTATTCCACGGAACCGGGGGCGACCAAGAAGTTAAAGCGCTCAAAAATACGTGGGATTGAATCAGAGGGGATGGTTTGTTCCGTACGAGAACTCGGGATTGGTGATGATCACGACGGAATTCTTGTGCTGGACGACGGAGCCAAGGTCGGAACGCCTATCGGAGAAATCCTGGGTGAATCAGTTGTCGACATTGAACTAACGCCAAATCGTCCCGATTGTCTCGGTGTAGTAGGCGTTGCAAGAGATATATCAGCTATTACCGGTAATCCTCTGAGGCAGCCAGATGTTGAATTCGAATCGACTGGTCCTGATGTAAATACGTTGGCAACTGTCGTGATTGCTGATCCTGATTTGTGCCTTCGTTACACCGCATCTGTAATCCAGGATGTGAAGGTCGGTCCTTCACCGAAGTGGTTGAAAGATCGACTGATCGCGATTGGTGAACGTCCCATAAACAACATAGTCGACATTACCAATTTCGTGATGTTCGAGTTGGGGCAGCCGCTGCACGCTTTCGACTACGACAAAGTTGTCGACCATAAAATTATTGTGCGACGTGCGACTGAAGATGAAAAACTAGTAACCCTCGACGGCAAAGAGCGAAAGCTCGATACGGAGATGTTGGTAATCGCTGACCCCGAAAAGAGCATTGGCCTAGCCGGAGTCATGGGTGGAGCAAACTCGGAAATATCTAACTCGTCAACTACAGTAATTTTGGAATCGGCGACTTTTCACGGAGTAAACAATCGTAGGACTGCTCGGACATTAGATCTGGCAAGTCAGGCTACGTTGAGATTTGAGAAGAGCCTACGAACTGGTTTGAGTGAGGTGGGTCTGCGCCGAGCCACTAAATTAATATGCGAAATCGCCGGCGGCAATGTGGCTTCAGGGATCATCGACGAATATCCAAGCAAAGGGCAAGAGCAGGCTAAAGTTAGACTTGAACGTGATCGCATCGTACGAGTTCTGGGTGTCGAGTTCGAAAAGAACGTTACTGAGACAACTCTTCGCAATCTAGGATTCGATCTGAATGCAGATTCCGGTGGCTGGGATGTTGATATTCCGTACTGGCGTCCTGATATTTCGATCCCTGAGGATCTGGTCGAGGAACTCGCTCGAATCGTTGGCTACGATAACATCCCAACGACCACCCTCGCTGGTCGCCCACCACAGTGGCAGCCTCAGCCGGAGATTGATCTGCGGATGCGGATTACAGATGTGCTAGCTCAGGCTGGAATGCACGAAATGATTTCGTACGCTGCCACCACGGTAGAGGGTGAAGATCGTGTAAAACTTCCGAGTGATACTGCGGCTCGAATTACACTCCGCAATCCGATCACCACTGACTACGCCGTGATGAGACGCACACTTCGTGAAGGGATTCTCGAAACAGTGGCACGTAACTCTAGAACTTGGCGTGGTCCGATTGCATTGTTCGAAACTGGGAGAGTGTTTCTCGATTACGGGGAAGGGCTTCCTGAAGAACGCCAGATGGCATCAGGGGCGTTCGCTGGACCGCGAAATGCACTGCACTGGGACGTTCCGACAGTTGCGACAGATTTCTACGACGCTAAGGGTGCTGTTGAAGCGGTGTTGGAAAATCTTAGTATCGAGGCAGTGTTCGAGCCAGTCGAAGACATGACATTCGCACCCGGACGAACCGCTGCAATAAAGGTCCCTTCTGCGAATCATGCGGTGATAGGTGTTGTGGGAGAAGTTGCTTCAGACGTATTTTCTAAATTCGATGCAGAGGTCGAGAGTGTTGCTATGTTTGAGCTCGATCTGGCTGCCGTGCTTAATGTTCTTCAGAATTCAGAAAGCCTAGATTCGGGTAAATTCGAAGAGTTCACGCGGCTACCTGCTTCGCATCGGGATCTGTCGCTTATCGTCGACACCGGCGTAACTGCGGGGCAGATCGTCGCAATCGCTAAAAGAAATCGAATCGTTAGTTCGGCAACAGTGTTTGATCTGTTCGACGGCAAAGGTATTCCCGAAGGGAAAAAGGCAGTTGCGGTGCGTCTCGTCTACCAGTCGCCGAACAAAACGCTCACAGCGGATCAGATCGGCAAGATCGAGAAACAGATTCTCAACCAGCTTTCGAAAGAAGTTGGTGCTGAACTAAGAGCGTAGTAGAAATACGTTTGCGCAGGTACAACGGACCATTTTGGCTAACACATCCAACGAACATCACGATCGACCACATCGCCATCACTATGATGCGGAGATGCTTAGCGTCGAAGAGGCTCGTGAGCGGATACTGTCGTACTTCGAAGTATTGCCGGTAGAGGACGCCGATCTGGTTGGATCACTCGGCCAGGTTCTCGCCGAAAATCTCGTAGCTTCGTTCGATATACCACCGCTCGACAATTCGGCCATGGACGGATATGCGGTGCGATTTGTCGACACTCGTGGAGCTTCGAAAGACAACCCAATCGAATTGCCAGTAACGGGTGTCATTGCCGCCGGGCAGCTACCTGACAGCGCCATGAAGGCAGGAACCGCTATCCGGATCATGACAGGCGCTCCGATACCTGAAGACGCAGATGCTGTCATCCCTTTTGAAGATACCGATGAGTTAGAGCGCAGGGCATCTGGCGGTTCTTCTGCGGCAATAGCAATTCACCTTGAAGCCGAACGACACGATAACGTACGAAGTGCTGGGGAAGACATCGAAGCAGGTCAAGTCGTATTCAAAAGTGGGCAAATACTTCGTGCGGGGGAGATTGGTGTGATCGCCTCTTTAGGTCACTCCAGTTTGAAAGCGATTCGGCGACCGATAGTGGCGATAGTGTCGACTGGTGATGAATTGCTGCAGCCTGGGCAACCGTACCAACTAGGCAAGATTTACAACTCGAACGCTTACAGCATCGCCGCAATGGTTACGCGATACGGTGGTGTGCCGAGAATCATGGGCATCGCTAAAGATACTATTGAATCGTTAGAGGCTGCGTTGGAAGACGCGCTCAGTGCAGATTTGGTTGTTACTTCTGCGGGGGTTTCCAAAGGCGATTACGACGTTGTGAAAGACGTATTGTCATCTAAAGGAAAAATTGCGCTTTGGTCAGTTCGAATGCGTCCTGCTAAACCGTTGGCTTTTGGGGTTCTTGATCGTAAAGATGGATCTAGCGTTCCACATCTGGGACTCCCCGGTAATCCGGTAAGTGCAATGGTGGCATTCGAGCAGTTCGGTCGTCCGGCAATGCGGCTGATGATGGGCAAACCACTAGTCGATAAGCCGACTATCGAAGCGATCATGGACGATCCCATTCGTAATCACGATGGCCGCCGCGTGTACGCAAGGGTTCATGTGTACATGGGTGAATCAGGCGTTTATCGAGCCAGATCCACAGGGAATCAGAGTTCGGGTGTTCTAAGTTCTATGGCTCAGGCAAATGGATTAGCCATCTGCCCCGACGACATTGGTATGATTAACGCTGGCGAAATTACCAGAGTCGAAATGCTTGACTGGCCAGACGATATATTCTAGACATTCCTAACCGTGCGTTCACGCACTGTTTCCCACACACATAATTACATGACAAACCAGACAGAACAAACAGAGCAAACCCCAGACTCGATCGTAGATCAAGAGCCGGAAGAAGAGCCGAAGTACCAGATCGACACTAAGGCGTTCGATACCTCGGGTCGGTCTTTTGAGTATGCCGTCTACAGCAGGCTTTCGAAAAGCGGCAAGGCCGTTATCGATGATGGAAAGGTGACTGGTGGATTCGGCTCTGCGGTCGAGTACATGAAGGTAATGGGGAATATCTGCTCGAAAGAGCCTGACTTTCTTCTCCCGGGTACTCCTATCACGGAGGCAGTTTTCAAACTGTTGCTCGCGAATGCCAATAAGCCAATGACCCTTGATGAAATCCAATCGGGTCTAACCACCGCGTGGGCGAGTGTGATCTACCTCAAAAATCTTTCAGATGATGTTCTTCGACGAATGATGGATGAAGATAATGACTACTTCATCAAGCGTGCGATCGTTCGACGTCGACGCAGTAGAAGCTAGTCATTCTTTTGTAGCGAACAGAAAAAATCCCCTACTGAATTCAGTAGGGGATTTTTTGTTTCGGGTGGTTATCTTGACTTGGGTGGAGAAGGAGGTCGGTGATGGTTTTGGGAAGACTTTCGCTCTTCAAGGGCGAACCATTTGAAGAATAAAACAGTCAGGGTCAGCAGGTAAACAAAGTTGCCGGGAATCCACATAAGTAGACCACCGACGCGTTGATCTTCGGTAGTCGACCAACCGAAGTGCCCCGGAGCAGCAAGGTAGAAGTCGTAGAGAACAGACTTAGTCAACGTGATTATTGCAGCGAGCAATGCTGTCGGCGTGACTGCCAGTAGAAGATAAACGATTCGTTGTGGGTGGTTAAGTTGGGTTCGAATTGGTGGCGGGCCTACGATAGGCCACCAGAACAGGATGGCCGTCGTGAACATAGAGAAGTGCATGAACAGGTGCAGCCACTCGTTTTCGAGCGATCCGTTGTAGGCGGCAGGGATGTGCCACCCGTATAGCGTCCCAATGAACAGCGGCAGGGCCACCATGGGCCGCGTAAGCAGCGTCAACACGCGAACTATCACTCCGGAGCCTGTAAATGCTGTGCCGACGCCTATTCGTAGTGGACGAGGTAGTGCCCATATGTACGCAGGCATTGGGCGAGCAATGAGTAGTAGCGGGGCTGCGAGCATTGCGATGATGATGTGCTGAGACATGTGCGCAGCGAACAGTTCGCCAGAATAGTAATCGAACGGGCCTGCGAGTGCGACAGCAAGAAGCACGAACGCTGAAGCGCTTGCCGCTACTTTCGACCAATAGCTGCTATCTGTTTCGGATCGCAATGCCAGACGTATAGTCCCAATAGCGTAGGCTCCTGCGAGGACTAGTAATAGAACGGCAGGCAGTGAGGAGAAATTCCAAGCCGATATGAATTCGCCGAAACTATCGATGAGGTTGAGTTCTGAATCGCCGTTCATGGCGTCGAATCTTCCCGTGTTTGATCGTTTGGCTTCGTCAATCGGAACCAAGCTTGTACGAGCCGACGTACGTCAGACCCGGGTGGTAGTTCCGTGCTTAGGAATTTAACTTCGGAGCGTTAGAGAATGCTCTTAGAAAAGAACTGGCTGATTACCGTACTTAGCAAGGATCAAGATTAGTGAAAATATGAGTATCCCAATAATCATCGCTGACACGAAAAAGTATGTAAATATCCGGTTATCGAACCTGAGATGCATGAAGTAGGCTACAACGCCGGCGAACTTCGCTATAGATAGAACCATTAGGATCGGGATATACCAGCCACCGAGACCCTCTAAGCCAAACAGCCACACTTCAAGAAGTGTGATGACAGCGAGAACTAGTCCAACAAGCCAGTAGAAACCAGGGCCTGCATGCGAAACATTGCCGTGTGTAACTGTTCTCCAAAGGTTTCCGAACCAAGCACCACCTATCGGACCCTCGTATGGAGGGTTCAAATCGTTGCTGGCTGTGTGCGGAAGATTCCACCAGCCATTGCCGTCATGGTGCATAAGTTTCTGCCAGAGATTGGCCATTTTTAGCTCCTGTGCCTATCCCTATCCGTGAAGAATTGATTCAATTCCAGCCGGGGGGCCGTCATTTGCTGAAATTAGGTAGATAACTGTGAAAATCACGATCCATACAATGTCGACGAAGTGCCAGTAGAGACCGGCAATTTCTAGATCAAGAGCGTTGTCTGAACGAAGTGCCCCCTTATGCGATCCATAAGCGAGAAATGCCATCCAAATCACACCGATGGTTACGTGAGCACCGTGGATACCAGTGAGAATGAAGAACGTTGTTCCGAAGAGGTTTGTTCGAGGAGTAAGACCCTCGTGCGCAAACTCTCGGAATTCGACGAACTGGAACCCCATAAATACTGCACCAAGAACCACGACCGCCAGTATCCAAAGTGTTCCTTTGTTCTTTTGCCCTTCCTTCACGTAATGAAGTCCGAGCACCATCGCTAAAGAACTCATCAACAGAACGAAGGTAGAAACCGACGTTATTGGAATGTTGAGAATCTCCGACGGGTATGGCCCATTGAGGCTTTTGCCTCGGTATACGAGGTAAGTAGCGATAAATGCTCCGAAGAACATCACGTCTGAACCGAGGAATGCCCACATTAGGAGCTTCCTGCTGTTCAGACCAGTAGAAGTATTCTCTACCGGTGCGTGATGTTCTGTTGTTACGGCCTGTGTCACGTTCGTCGGATCCTTGAATTTCGGGATGGTGAAATTGAACTCAAATAGTTGAAGTCGTTTATTCGGGGTCGTTTACAGGTTCCATGGACCAACCGATGAGTCCCCAAAGGAAGAACGGAGCACCGATGCCGATGATGTAGGTGTTTGTAAGGAAACCTATCCCGAATATTGCGATGCCGAATGCCAGAATGAACGGGTAGTACGACATGTCAGGAAGGTGAATTCCACCATGACCATGATCGTCGTCATGATCATCAGCGCCACCGGAGACAACCAGGGGATCATGATCATGGTCGTCGAACTGGGCACCTGAAGGTACCGCCTGATCGTGATCGTCGTGGAAGTACTCAGAAATAGTCTCCGGGTACTTCGTGAACCAAAAATCGTCTCGGTACCGAACTTGAGGGATCACATCAAAGTCGTGCGGAGGTGGAGGTGAAGTAGTCGACCATTCGAGAGTTCGACCATCCCACGGATCAGATCCCGCGATCTGTTTGTTCATTTTTGAGTAGAACACGTTGATGATGAACACGAGAATGCCTAAACCGAGGATCATTCCACCGATTGAAGCGGCGAGGTTTGAACCTTCCCACCCCATGTTTTCCGCGTATGTGTAAATACGTCGTGGCATGCCGTCCATCCCGAGCCAATGCATCGGAGCGAAGGTGAAGTTGAATCCAATCAACATCAGGGCCCAGTTCACGATTCCTAGCTTTTCATTGAGGAACCAACCCGTAAATTTTGGCCACCAGAAATAGATTCCGCTGAAGATGCCCAGAAGAGCTCCACCTACAAGCACGTAGTGGAAGTGAGCAACGACGAAGTAGGTATCCTGCTGCTGTGCATCGGTTGGTGGTGAAGCGTGCATAACACCACTAAGTCCACCGATAGTGAACATCGCAATAAACGATATCGAGAATAGCATCGGCGTGTTGAGGCGGATGTTTCCGCCCCAGAGCGTGCCAAGCCAGTTGAAGATTTTCACGCCGGTTGGAACTGCGATAAGCATTGTCGAAATCGAGAACGCAGTGTTGGCGGCAGGTCCGAGTCCAACGGTGAACATGTGGTGGCTCCATACGAACCAACCCATGAACCCGATGACTGCACCAGCGAATACCACGAAGGGGTAGCCGAACAGAGGTTTTCGAGCGAATGTTGGAAGCACCTCAGAAACGATACCCATCGCAGGCAAAATAAGAATGTAGACCTCAGGGTGTCCGAATAGCCAGAAGATGTGTTGCCACATGACTGGGTCACCGCCACCGAGTGAGTCGAAGAAGAGCGTGCCATAAACACGGTCTGTCTGAAGTTGAATACCTGCGACTGCCAGAACCGGCATAGCAAGCACGATGAGAATAGAAGTGATCAGTGTCATCCAAGTGAAGATAGGGATCTTGAACATGCTCATGCCTGGAGCCCGCATGTTCAGAATGGTGACGATGAAGTTCAAACCTGCGGCAATGGACGCCACACCAAGAATATTCAAGCCAACTACCCAGTAAGTCATGCCCATGCCCGGGTTGAACGTAGTGCTTGAGTTAGGGGCGTATCCGAACCAACCACCGTTAGGCGCGTTGCCAGTGATCCAACTTGCATTGATGATTAGCGATCCAAACAGGAATATCCAGAAGCTAACGGCGTTCAATCTTGGAAACGCCACGTCTCGAGAACCGATTTGCAGCGGAATGAGCCAGTTGAAGAACGCTGCCGAGAGCGGCATTATCACCAAAAACACCATTGTTGTTCCATGCATGGTGAACAACTGGTTGTATGTTTCAGGATCGATCAGGTCGTTCTCAGCCGATGCCAGCTGCGCTCGAATGAGAAGTGCCTCGATACCACCGACGATGAACCAAATAAACGCCGTTATTCCGTACAGCGTTCCAATCCGCTTGTGATCGACCGTACCGATCCAGCTCCAAATTCCCGTTGACGACTTAGGTCGTGGGAATAATTGTGGAAGTGTCAGTGATTTTATTGTCACTAGGTGTGAGCTCCGCTGTTAGACGCTTCTATGGCGCCTGTACAGGTGATTTCCGTTACTTGAGTGTCTTTAGATAGGTGACGAGGGCGTCGATCGAGTCATCACCCAAATGCGACCAATTGGGCATAACTGCAGGGAACCCGTCGACAACGAACGCCGCTGGCTCCCTCAGGGATTGTTCGATGTATTCGTCGGAACTTAAACCTGCGACGCGTGAACCGGCCTGATCGCCTATACCCGCTAGGCCAGGGCCAACAATCTTGTTGTCACCGGTCGAATGGCAGCTTGTGCAGTTTGTGGCAAATACTTCAGCACCGTCCACATTTCCACCAGTCTCAACAACGGCTCCAGATGGGGCAGATCCCGGCTTCAGTGAGAGCAGATATTTAGCAATGTTGGAAACTTCGGTAGGGCTTAGTTTCGCAGTGCCGTCAGCAGTGTCATATACGGCGGCATGCTTCTGCATACGAGTGCCGATCTTCACAGAGGAGGGATCGGTGATCCAGCCCTCGAGCGATTCCTGAGTGAGATCTTTGAGACCTGCACCAAGTGTCGAACGAGTTCCGAAATGAGTGAGGTTCGGTGCTGAAACGATGCCAGAGTTCTCGATGTCTGATATCCAGCCGTTCCATCTAGCCTGCTGTGAACTGATTTCACGAGCGTAGGATCCTGGAGTGGTGGAATCGGTCGTGTGACAGGATGAGCAGTTAGCAGCAAACAGGTTTTTGCCTGAAGCTTCTGGTGATCCTGCAATTGGGGCGTCTGGTGCCGTGTGCATTCCGGAGATCCAAGCTTGGAAGTCTTCTTCGGTGTCGACGATTACTCTGAATCGCATGTGAGCGTGAGCAATTCCGCAGAACTCTGCACACTGACCGTAGTACGTGCCAACTTCATCACCAATCATCCATAGAAAATTATTGTTGAGAGGAACCATATCGACCTTGCCGGCGATTTTCGGAACCCAAAAACTATGTATTACATCCGATGATTCAAGTTTGAACGCCACCGGGCGACCGACTGGAATGTGAACCTCGTTAGCGGTTACGACTTCGTGGTCTGGATATCGGAATTCAAACCACCACTGGTGGCCGACTGCTTCTACGTTTAGAACTTCACCCTTGTCTTGGGGCACGTTGTTTTGCTGTGCCCAGATTGTGGTGAGAGTCGGAACCGCAATAACAGCAAGAATCAGAATTGGAATGATCGTCCAAGTGATTTCAAGTTTGTCGTTGCCGTGAGTCTGGTACGGACGCTTGTCCGAATCTGATCGTCGTCGGTAACGGATTGAAATGTATAGAATGGCGCCTTCGACAAGAACAAAGACGGCTGCAGCGATCCAGAAAATAAACTTGAACAGGCTTGCCTGATCTGCCGCTATGGGCCCGGCGGTGCCAAATGTCGACTGATTATTTTCAGGTGTACATGCTGCCAATAGGGCAATCGCCAACGGGACTACGAGAACAAGTGCCGGGCGAAGTGGGAAGGAAAGCTTTGAGACTCGATGCATCTGGGAGCTGGACAAGTACGTGCAGGGTATTGGTTTTTGTTTGTTACAAAAAAATCACCGATAACAAAATTCGGCGATATAACGTTAAAAGCTTGGAAAGCGTAACACTCGGTATTTGTGCCCGCAACGGTCAAATAATCCCGAATAACTTACCTTTTTCGCTAGCATTGATTACCCGGCATCTAACCATTGGCGTTAGGTTTGTGTTTATGACAAAGAAATTGCTTGTTGCGACCCGTAATTCTGGCAAGGTGCGAGAGTTCTCACGAATGCTGTCTGGCATGCCATTCGAAGTTGTTGGACTCAGCGATCTTGGAATAGATACCGAAGTCGAAGAGACAGGGGCAACATTTGAAGAAAATGCTGTAATTAAAGCACGCACTTATGCTGAGGTTTCTGGAGAGCTGACGCTCGCAGATGATTCCGGCTTGGTTGTTGATGCCCTAGACGGAGAACCTGGAGTTTTGTCGGCTCGTTACGGCGGCGGCGATCTCAACGATGAAGACCGAGTGCAGTTGGTTCTAGAGAAAATGAAGCATCTACCCGGCTGGAAGCGTACTGCAAGGTTCGTTGCCGTGCTTGCACTTGTTGGCGATGAAGTTCCTGGCGGGATTGTGACAAGCGAAGGCGTGCTGGAAGGTGCCATCATTCACCAGCCACTTGGCGAGAACGGATTTGGGTATGATCCGGTGTTCTGGCTGGCATCATACGCCAAGACTACGGCACAGCTAACCGGCCCCGAAAAGGATATGATCAGTCATCGCGGAGCGGCTCTGCGTGGGCTGGTCGGAACGTTGGAATCTCTCAATTAGTTGGCTGAGTAGAAAGCCCTTCGTTACTTCATAGCCAATGAGTTCGATTCCTAGCGATATTATTGAGAAGTGGGCCGCGTCGGGTCACGTTACAGCGTTTTCCATATTCCATGTCACAAACATCTAAATTCCCTTCCCTAAAAGGGGTTACTGACAAACTAAACCGCCCGATGCGTGATTTGCGCATTTCGGTTACAGACCGTTGCAATTTCAGGTGTACGTACTGCATGCCCGCGGAAATATTTGGCGAAAAGTACGAATTTCTGCCTCGACCGCACATTCTCACCTTTGAAGAAATCGAACGATTGGTTAGGATTTTCTCAAGTGCAGGCGTGTCAAAACTGCGCATAACCGGTGGCGAGCCGCTTGTGCGTGCGAATCTTCCAGACCTAATCTTCAAGCTCTCGGCCATCGAAGGTATCGACGACATAGCGCTGACGACAAACGGATATCTACTCGCTCAGAATGCTCAGGCCATGATGGATGCCGGTCTTGACAGGCTCACAATTTCGCTAGATTCCATCGATGAAGATATTTTCAAAAAGATGTCAGGTCGTCCGCAGGGCCCGGCAAATACTCTCGAAGGAATCAAGGTAGCGACTAAGATCGGGTTCTCATCAGTTAAAATCAACGTCGTTGTGCAGCGAGGTGTAAACGATCACACGCTGGTCGATACCGCTCGTTATTTCAAAGGCTCAGGTGCGATAGTTCGGTTCATCGAATTTATGGATGTTGGAACTAAGAACGGCTGGGAACTGTCACAGGTTGTACCTTCAAAAGAGGTGATCGACCTGATCGGAGAAGAGTTCCCACTCGAACCGATTGACCCAAATTACGTGGGTGAGGTTGCAAGTCGCTATCGGTATTTGGATGGAGATGGCGAGATCGGGGTCATTTCGTCAGTTAGCGAGCCGTTCTGTGGAAACTGCACGCGTGCCAGACTTTCGACCGATGGGAAATTGGTGACCTGTTTGTTCGCATCTGGCGGTACAGACTTGAAAACGCCACTGCGGGCTGGTGCAAGTGAGCTGGAACTTGCTGAGATTATCGGCAGAGTCTGGACTGGCAGAGGGGATCGCTATTCAGAGCTGCGTTCTAAGGCTACTGAGTTCAAGGCAGGATCACCGGACGATAAAGTCGAAATGTACTACATCGGTGGCTGACCGGAGTTACTAACTCCGATACCCAAACTGACCCGTTGAAACGGAGAGTATCGTGTCGATCTGGCAATTTATCATCGTGATGATGCATGTGTTTTCCGCGATTATTTGGATCGGCGGAGCGATATTCCTTGCAATCGTCATGGTTCCGGTCGCCCGTGGCATGGAGCCGCCAGCAATAGGGCTACTGTTTCTTCGGAAAGCGGCACTTCGTTTTCGAGGAATAGCTTGGGTTCTGCTCGGAATACTTGTTGTTTCAGGAGTTGCTGCCCTCGAAGGTCGCGGAATCGGCTTGGGCAGATTCGCGGAAGACGGGTTTTGGTCGAGTGAGATCGGAACCGCGCTTCTAGTGAAGATCGTATTGGTAGGAATACTGCTGGTGATGAGCGGAGTACACGATTTTGTGCTTGGCCCTCGACTTTCTGATTTGATGCAGCAGGTTCCGAAAGGTCAACAGCCACCTGCTTCGACGGTCACAGCACGTACACGGTTGATTATGTTGGCGCGATTGAACTTGGTGGTCGCTATTGCGGTTGCTGTTATCGGGCTGATGTTGGTGCGAGGGGTGCCAAGCTGATCCGATTGTAGGTTATGCGTTCTCTGACCGGGCAAGCCATTCGTAATCGAGCATTGAGTAGATCTCTAGATCGTGGTATTCGTTGTTCACAAAGCCGCCGTCTCGCATTGTCCCCTCGTGTTTGAAGCCGAGTCGTTCTGGGATTCCACGTGAGGGTAAATTCGATGTTGCGGCTCTGATGGTGACCCTGTGCAGTCCGATTTCAACGAACAGCATTGTTATGATCGCTTCCACGGACCGAGTGACAATTCCTCGACCCTGAAGATCTTGTTTTAGCCAGTAACCGACTTCTGTGACATTGTCACGATTTGGCGAGCCAAACCCAATATTGCCAGCTATTTCACCTTTGTACTCGATCACGTATACACCAGATCCATCGAAACGATCTTGTTCCCACCTACGGGTGTTGAATTCACGCGTATGGTCGTCTTTAGTTTTGTACGCTGCTACCCACGGCAGGAATTTATCCAAATAGTCGAGCCCCGAGTCTATGGCCTGAAACATGTCGTCACGGTCGGACTTTGTGACTTGGCGAAGAACTATTTCGTTATCGACAGTGATTTCTCTGTTAGGCAACGCTCTCTTTGGAGGTTCCGGCGGCCAGTTGTCAGCGAAAGCGGCATAGATTGCCATGTCTAGGGATGTGCCATTGATGACTTCGGAACGTCGACGAATCGATTCACGACGGATTCCGAGTCGTTCGGGAATCGCCACGCTGGCAGCGTTGTTCACCGCACATTGGATTTCGGCCCGGTTCAGCCCCAGTTCAGCAAATGACCAGTCGATCACCGATTTGAGGCTGTGAGTCATGATGCCTCTACCCGTGAAGCCGTCAGCAAGCCAGTAGCCGACTAACGCCCATCGCTCGGTTGGTTCGACGTGGTGCAGCGCGATCGTTCCCGCGAGATCACCGTTTTCTTCGATCAGCCACCAATATCCTTTGCCGTCAACACCGTTCGCAATATCTATAGCTTGGGCTTTGCGTCGCTCTTCAATTGTGTTCATGGGGGGCGGAACACGTAGCCATTTGGTTAGCCTGTCATAATTGTCGGCGACCATTTTCAGATACCGCTCGGCGTCATCGAGTTCTGTGGGTTGCAGAATAAGCGATTCGCTTGCGATTAACGTTGGAGTGTCTAGCGCTGAGATTTTTTCGTCCGACATACGCGACTCAATTTGATCAGAGTTAAAGAGGGTTTTCGAGTCTGTACCAGATTGTGGGGCAAGCGAATGTTTGTTTCAATGGGGTGCAATGACCAACAATAATGACAACATTGTGTACGCCTTCTCCGATGGTTCTGCGATCGGTAACCCAGGACCGGGTGGTTTTGGGGCCGTATTGAAGTATGGGGACAACGTAAAAGAGTTCAGCCAAGGGTTTAAACACACCACCAATAATCGTATGGAATTACTTGGTGCTATCACCGCTCTCGATGCCCTGAAAAATCGACAGCGGGTAGTTCTGACAACCGATTCTCAGTACGTCATCAACGGAATTGAGAAAGGCTGGGCAAAAAAATGGCGAGCTAATGGGTGGATGCGCAATAAAAAAGAACGCGCACTGAATCCTGACATGTGGAAAAGACTTCTCGATGCCTGTGACCGGCATGACGTAAGTTTCGAGTGGATTCGCGGTCATACTGGGCATGCTGAAAACGAACGTTGCGACGAACTGGCGAACATTGCTGCCCGAGGGCGCTCAGAGGATCAGATTGTCGACGAAGAATTCGTGAAGTCGAACGGATAGATACAAAAATGTCGGAATCGATCAGATCTTCAGGTGGTCTAAGTCATATTGACGAATCGGGCAAGGCTCGAATGGTCGATGTTGGCTCGAAAGATGTAACAGAAAGAATCGCTACGGCTGGCTGTGAAATTCACATGCAACAGTCAACGCTCGACCTCATACGTTCAGGTGGTTTCGACAAAGGTGACGTCCTCGGCGTCGCTAGAATTGCTGGAGTCATGGCCGGGAAGAAGACTTCAGATTTAATTCCGCTGTGTCATCCGTTACCTCTGAACCAGATTACTATCGACTTTGGTGACCTTGCGGACGGTACTGGACTAACAGTAACCAGCAGCGCTCGAACGTCAGGCAAAACGGGGGTCGAGATGGAGGCTCTGACGGCTGCGAGCATAGCGGCTCTCACGGTGTACGACATGTGCAAAGCGGTCGATCGTGCAATGCTTATTGATCGGCTGCGCCTGCTCAGTAAGAGCGGAGGTAAGAGCGGTGATTACTTAGCGGATTAGTTAATTAGCCCGCGTAGTGATCTGCTATTTCGTTGACCCACGTTTGCACCGTGGCTACCATAAATGATTGCGGTCTGAGATTTTGGTCACAGATCGCGTCGAATGGCACGGCGATGTAGCTCAGTTGGTTAGAGCGCGCGCTTCATAAGCGTGAGGTCGTAGGTTCAAGTCCCACCATCGCTACCATTCAGCTCACCGTAACTCCTGAGTCCGGCGAGTACAATTGAATAGATGGGCGATTAGCTCAGTTG
>JABMNN010000051.1 GCA_013204545.1 Chloroflexota bacterium
CAATAATTTCAGCAGATTCAGCGTCGATATTGGGTGCCATCGCAACAATCTGATCGCCTTCGATTCCCACGTCGAGTACAGTACCCTCTGAGCCCGATCCATCGATTACGATCGCACCCTTGATTATAAGATCGAGCAATTTTCTAATCCTCAACATGGCTCAGGTTTGAACCAAGCCCAGAGCACTATCGTCTCAGCAAAAACAAATGACTCAAGTAATTCGTTTGGGTCGTTATACCTGTGACTGTAGGACAACACAATTCGATTCGATCTTGTAACACTGGCGTTTTAGAGCTACCTTCGCTGCAGCACACCCAAAAGCCGCTCGACGCAGCTAGATGACTGATCGCAGGAAACATGCCAACACCAACGAAAATCGAACGAGTAGAAACAATCCTCTGGGATCGCTGGTTGCTGATTCGCATTTACTGCGAAGACGGCACTGTCGGCATCGGCGAGGGCGGGGTCCACGGGTGGCAGCGAC
The DNA here is from genome assembly GCA_013204545.1 of Chloroflexota bacterium. Classification (GTDB taxonomy): domain Bacteria; phylum Chloroflexota; class Dehalococcoidia; order Lucifugimonadales; family Lucifugimonadaceae; genus Lucifugimonas. The sequence continues at coordinate 485 of JABMNN010000051.1, forward strand.
CGACCAAGACGATGATCGATACGATGGCGGAATATCTTAAAGGCAAGAACCCCGATTACATTGAACATCACTACCAGTGGCTGTATCGGTCATCTCACTTCATGGGATCGGTTGTTCAAGGTGCCCTTTCGGCCATAGACATCGCTCTGTGGGACGTCAAAGGTAAGCGACTCGGAGTGCCAATTTACGATTTACTGGGTGGTAAGACACGCGACAAAGTCCGTTGCTACATGCATGTTGGCGGCGCGACTAAAGACGATCTCGTAGCAAGCGCTCAAGCGGCTGTTGCCGATGGGTTTACGGCAGTTCGATTTACGCCGTTTGCGCCTGACTACTACCTCCACAAGTCCTACACCGAATGGGCAGATGATGCTGTAGACCGCGTCGGTGCGGTCAAAGATGCCGTCGGAGGCAATGTGGACATCTGCATAGAAATCCATCGCCAAATGGCCCCAGCAGAAAGCATCTGGTTGGGTCGAAGACTCGAACAGTTCAACCCATTCTTCTATGAAGACCCCATGCTGCCAGACAGCCCTGCGAGAATGGGCGAAGTTGCCGAACGCTGCAACATCCCGATTGCCACTGGCGAACGGTTCACGACGATCTTTGAATATGAACAGCTCCTAGAATCGAACGCTGCTTCCTACATCCGGCCTGATCTTTGCCTTTGTGGCGGGCTAACAGGATCAAAAAAAGTAGCCACAATGGCAGAAGCCAAGCATGTGAAGGTCATCCCACACAACCCGCTTTCACCAGTCAGCACAGCCGCATGTGTTCAACTTGATGCCTGTATCCCAAACTTTGCCCTTCAGGAGTACACCGGAGAATCCGAGCCGCCTAAAAGCGATCTGTTGGTCACTCCTCTCAAACTTGTCGATGGATATCTAATCGTTCCTGAGGGCCCGGGACTTGGCATCGAGCTAAACGAAGCGGCCCTAACTGGGCCCGAAAACCCGAAAATTCTCGACACCCCAATCGGCTTCGACGGCAGCGTTCAGGACCGATAGGACGAAAACTACCTAATACCCCGCACGGGTGGAAGCCGCCCACATCCCAGCTAATGGTGTAAAAATGCGGACGCGCCTGATTCGAATCGGGCTTGGCAAAAGATTCTGGAGTTAGAACGTGGTCAGTATTCCAATTGCGATAGTCGGTGCCGGTGGCATGGGTGGTCGCCATTTACGCGCGCTGGGGGCGCTTTACGAAAGCGGTATGGCGAATGTCGAACTCGTCGCTGTTTGCGACACCCGTGAAGAAAACGCCATTCACCTTGCCGATAATGCAGAAGAAATGCTCGGAAGTCGACCTGAGGTCTTCACGTCTATGGAAGACATGAAGAAGATGCGACCCGACATTGAAGCTGTTGATATCACGACTGACTCTGGCTCACACCATCTTGTCGCAGAAATGGCTTTTGATCTTGGTTACAACGTGCTCTGTGAAAAACCTCTCTCACTGACAATTCGAGGCTGTAACCGTGTGATCGACGCTTGGAAGCGTAGCGGCAAGGTACTTAGTATTGGCGAACAAGAACGACGCGACCCTATGTGCCGGCTTAACAAAGCCTTGCTCGAATCAGGTGCGATCGGCGATCCCTACAGCTTCCTGCTCGGGTCAGCTCGCGGCGGTAACGACATCATCATTTGGCCGTGGCGTCACTACAAGAACATTGGAGGAATCTTCGTCGATGCAGGAGTTCATGCCGTCGACCAGATGATGTACTACCTCGGTGATATCGAAGAAGTATTTGCAGTATCGAAAATCTGGGAGCCGAAGCGATACAAAGGTGAAAAGATCGGCGTGGCTAACTTCTACGAACATTGGGCGAACGAAGTACCAGACGAGATCGAAGCCACTGCCGAAGACATGGTGATTTCGACTCTAAAATTCAAAAACGGCACTATTGGTCAGTGGACGTCGTTCTGGGCAGCTCACGGTGAGCCAATTCAATATGGGATGATCTACGGCAGTAAAGGCTCGATGGAGCCTGCTAAGCAACGTAGAGGCGACCCACTGACGCTGACAATCGACGGTGTCGGCAAGGTTTCTGGCGATGATGTCCTCGAACTTGTCCCTGACTTTCACCTCGACGAACTCCCTGCGCGACTGTTCGGTGCTGAACGTCTTGGCTCATATGACACACCATTCGAGGATGCCGACCGGTTCCTTGTCGCTCTGGAGTACTACGAACTCGGCCAGTGCATCGCCGATGGCACGAAACCTGAAGTCGATGCATACGTCGGACGTAAAGACCTTGCCGTATGCAACGCAGCGCTCGAATCGTCAGTTTTGGGACGCCCCGTCACCATTCAAGAAATCGAAAACGAAGAAACCAGTGTCTACGAAGCAAGCATCAATGCCCACTGGAATATCTAATCCGTTCGGCCATCTAACTATTGAGGACCCGACGCAGGGTGCCTGTGAGAATCAACTTGAAGATTGAAAAAATCGAAACCTTTTTTGTATCCCGATTTCTCGTTGTGAAAGTCACGACAGACGACGGAACCGAAGGCATTGGCGAATCGTGTTACTGGTCGTATCCAAAGGCGGCCGAGGCGACAATTCACGGGTTTGCTGACGCTCTAATCGGAATGGACGCCGGTGATATCGAACATATTTGGAGCTATCTCTGGAGATACAACTCTGCGTTCCGCGGGAACAGCATCGGCGGTGCGATTAGCGCTATCGACATGGCACTCTGGGATATCAAGGGTAAGCGGCTTCAAGCACCCGTATGGGATCTGCTAGGCGGCAAAGTTCGCCAAAAGATTCGTGGTATCGCGCAAGGAATCGGCGGCAACACTCCCGAAGAGTGTGCAGTTGGCGCAAAGAAAGCGTTCGATCAAGGCTTCTCCGCTTTAAAGTTCACTCCAATGCCTAAGAACTGGGCTGAACTTACTTACACCAAGATGATCGGTCTGGCAGTTGAGATGGTCGGCGCTGTTCGAGAAACAGTTGGCTGGGATTTTGACATTGGAATCGAGATTCACCGAAACATGCAGCCACACGAGGCGATTGTGTTCTGCGAAGAAGTCGCAAAGCTAAGGCCGTATTTCATCGAAGATCCGATTGTTCCCGATTCAGTCGTTGCCATGGGCGAGGTAGCAGCCAAAATGCGACTTCCACTGGCAATCGGCGAACGAAACATGGGCATCTGGGAATTTCGTGAGTACGCTCAATTGGCTAAGCCTGCATTCTTCAAGCCCGACATCGCTGTCGCTGGTGGAATTACCGGAGTGAAGAAGATAGCAACCATCGCCGAGGCCCATCACATCAAGATTTGCCCGCACAACTTCCAGGGTCCTATCGCTACCGCTGCATGTATCGCTATAGGTACTTCGTCACCGTCTTGGGACGTTCAGGAGTCAGTTCAGGAAGAATTACCACCAAGACGCGACATGACCAATGAAATCATCAAACTTGAGCGTGGATGGTACACACCATCAGAGAAGCCCGGACTCGGCGTCATCTTCAACGAAAACGCCCCCGCAATGCACCCGTTCGATCCTGCCATGGTGGCTCCACCGATACGTGAAGACGGCAGTGTGGCGCTGAAGTAATGGTTGGTGGTGTCTTGTCCGTCGCCCTCTCCCTTGAGGGAGAGTGTTGGGGTGTGGGAGAAATCTTCCTACATCGGCTTGCGCTGAAACCGGTCGATGAATCGCCACACCCTCCAATTTCATACCCAATCAGGGATGGACGGTTATATCCGCGCCCTAATGAAGGTCAAAATCTCCTGTGGATTCATTCTGCCAAGCTGAGTCGTCGCGTACATCGATGCAGCGACAGTGCCATCCGGTCGAAGTACAAACTCGCAAGGTTGAATCATCATCGACCCTTTTCTTTCGCCAACCCAAGCACCTAATTTTTCAGCGAGAGCAACGTCGACGGTGTGAGCAACAGGGAATGAGAGATCATGATCGGTGTGAGTTTGAGCGGTATCGGGATCGCCGTCGGCATTGCCGGCGACTATCTTGACCCCCAGTTCCTCGAATTCAGCAAATGAAGCTTCCATGTCGGCTAACTGCCGAGTGCAGTAGGGTCACCAGCCACCTCGGTAGAACAATACATAAGTCCAGCTTCCTTCGACATCTTTGGGAAGAGAAAGAGTTCCTCCTCCGGCAATTGACAATTCAATGTCTGGAAACTGATCGTCCACCAGAAGCATGGTCATATATTCGTCCTTCGAACAAGCAGTGACTAAATTGATTTGAGCCTTTGTTTTTGCAGCGACTCGCCTAAGATGTTCGACTTTACCCGAACGATGCAGAATGAGCGAGCGATTCTTCTTCTCTATCGGATTTAGAGGGTTGGAGGGTCGGTGCATTCGTTGGCCGGCAAGAACACTTGGCGGCGCAATTGTTCTTGCCGGCCACTAACCCGAGCTTCCCTCTAACTAACTCCCAGAAATGGAGAAAGCACAGGACAATCCAGTAGCTAGTCAGCCCTACCGAAGTCGTCTTCTATCCGGACGATGTCATCTTCGCCTAAATAGTCACCAGTCTGTATCTCTATGATCTCTAACGGTTCGACTGAAGAGATATTCTCGATTCGGTGGTGAACATTGCGGGCTACGAACATCGACTGGCCACGTCCGAGAGTATGTTGTTCCTCGCCCACAGTAACCCGAGCTGTTCCACGTGCAACAACCCATGTTTCATCGCGATGTCGGTGCCACTGGAGCGACAACCTAGACTCAGCCTTCACCGTTAACCGTTTCGTCTGGAAGCCGGGTCCGGTAACTAGTACTTCGTACGATCCCCACGGTCGAGTCTCACGCTTTTTCTTCGTGGCGCTTTCGAACTTAACTTCTGAGGTCGTATCCGGATTTTCTGGCACGCGAGCATCTCCGTTAGGGGCATATGCCCTGATACATCAAAAAGACGATATAGAGATTCTATTGCCTCGGCAGTACAAGGTCACGATCTGAGAGAACGAATCGGAAGCAACATCGGTGCAGTTTGAATTCCGAACTAAGATCAGAGCAGCGAAGATGGCGGTGGAAGAATCACACGTTTCTTTGCCTCGTACAGATGAACTTCACCGATCACCTGATCGTAAACAGTCCCCTTTAATTCGAACTTTGTGTGTTGTGCAATTCGAACTGCGGCAAAGTTTTTAGGATGAATCGTCATTCGGAGCGATTTCACACCTTTTTGAGCCAGAATCCAATCGACCACAGCCTTAGATGCTTCTTTGGTATATCCCTTGTTTTCAAGATTTTCATAGATCGAGAAGGCAATTCCAACCGAACCTGTTTCATCAGGTGGACCGCTCACTCCCACTGACCCTAGCACCTTGTGAGAGTCTTTCTCATAGAACAACCATCCCCACCAGCCGACTTGATCCGGTTGTGACTGTAGTCTTTGCACTATTGCAGGAAGAAAGTCGTCCATCATGGGTGGAACTTGAAATGGATGAGGGAACCTCAGCCGAGACTCAGTTTCGAGCACAGTGTGGTCACGAGCGAGCATACCCTCGGCCAGCTCGAAGGTAATCGGAGTTAGACGCGTTCGATCAGTTTCTAGTTGTTTGTGAAGAATTAGAACCATAGTCAGAGAATAGCTTCACGCGCTGTTGCGCGGGAGCGGGAATGCCGTACTCTTCCGGTGGCTGGAAACACTTAGATCACAAATAGAATCGTTTCTCACCACCACCTTGGGAAAGAATCCCCAAGTCCAACTCACCGATCAGCAACGTCGAGACTCGATGCGTGCGTACGGTAATAACTGGAACAAGACACCCAGCCTCGACAAGCTTGCCGATAAGAGTTTCGTATTCGAAAACACCTACGTAACGCAACCAGTCTGTACACCAGCACGTGCATCTATCATGACGGGTTTATACCCGTACGCAACAGGTCTGCAACGCAACAACATCCCACTCTCTCGTGACATTCCAACGATAGGTGACATGATCTCAGACGAGTACTGCAACGCCCACATGGGTAAGTGGCATCTGGGCGACGATATGACTGCTCAGCACGGTTTCGATACTTGGGAGACCGTTGAGGATTTCCAGCGAGTACTAATCACTCGCAAGGAATATCGGTATCAAGAAGCTCCGTACAATCAGTGGTTGCTTGATCACGGTGTTGAACCGCCTTCCTTGGTCACACCGCTTCGAACTTCATTCGCGAATACCCGGAAGGTCGACACGCCGAACAACCGTGGCTGCTTTACGTGAATTTCTTCGAACCGCACCCGCCGTACACCGGACCGCTGAACGGACTTTACGACCCCGACGAAGTCGAGGTTGGCCCTGGATTCCGTGTACGTCCCGATTCGGGATCGCTGGTCAATCGATTGCAATCTGACTACTACATGGGTGGCGGGAACAATCCGCTCGGTGAGGCAGGCGGTGACAATCACGACACCACCACTGAAGAAGGTTTCCGCAAGTTGAGGGCGCAATACTTCGCGAACGTGACACTGGTCGACAATCAACTCGGCAAGATTTTTGCGGCTCTTGATGAGAGCAGGCAAGTCGAGAACACGGTCATCGTATTCACAAGCGAGCACGGTGAGATGGCGGGCGACCACGGTATGCTCGAAAAACGATCTCTCTACGAAGAGGCGTCGAACGTGCCGTTCCTGATGTATGTTCCTTGGATGAACAACGATCAGCAGAAGCGAATCGCCGGATCAGTGGGTCAGGTCGATCTCGTACCAACGCTGTTGGATCTATCAGGAAGCGAGATACCTGATCACCTCGAAGGAAAATCGCTACGACCTGTACTTCGCGGTGAAGAAGATCTTTCCGACAATGATGTGTTCATTCAATGGAACGGTATGGGTGATCGCAACCTTGGTTCACCTGAAATCAACCGGATGGTTTCCATGCCGTGGCGTGGTGTCGTCACCGGAGATCGCTGGAAGTTGAATCTTTCGCCGGGAGACCAATGCGAATTGTACGACCTCAACAATGATCCAGCAGAACTCGACAACCTATTCAATAAATCGGAACACATAGACCGCATCTGCCAGATGGCTGCCCGAATCCGAATTTGGCAAGACGAAACCGGCGACAACATACCACTACCGACTGTGTAACCGCGCTCCGGCTCAGAAAGTCATCTATATCAACCGACTCTTGATCGCTCGAATGCCAGCAATTCTTTTTTGGTCTCGATGCCCCCAGCAAAGCCGACCAAATCACCTGATGCACCAATCACTCGGTGGCACGGCAAAATGATCGATATCGGGTTACGCCCAGTGGCAGAACCCACAGCGCGCACTGCTTTAGGCCGACCAATTCGCTTTGCTTGCTCGCCGTACGTCGCTGTATCACCGTACGGGATGGTAGCCAGCGCTTCCCATGTTTTTCTCTGAAATTCGGTTCCACGCAAATCGAACTGAATGTCGAATTGCGTACGCTCACGTTCTAGATACTCCGCAAGCTGAAGACAAGCAGCGGAAAGAATCGGGTGGTCGGCGGTATCAATCAAATCATCAGGCAGAGGTACTCGAGTTGGTGAATCGCCTGACCAGGTCAACGCCCGAAGTCCGAGATCAGTCGCCACCACCGTCAATTTCCCGAATTGGCTCTCCACAGTCGTAACGTAATGACGATCGTCAATCATGAAGTTGGAACCACTGGCAATATCAGTTGCGATGGGTATTGCGTTGAGTGATGGATGGTCTGGTGGGCAACCCGCATTTCGGTCGAGTTGTACAGATCATCGCCAGTATTCAGATTGCGGTCGAATCTTGGGAAGTTCGAGGACGACACCTCCAGCCGAACTCGGTGTCCTTTCTTGAACACGTTGCTCGTTACGCCTACTTTAATTTCGTATTCATAAACGTTGCCAGCCTCTAGTAATTTCGGCTGGTCGAAACCCGCTCGATATCGGGCTCTGATGATTCCGTCACAAAGATTTTTAGCATAACCGGTCGGAGAAACATCGACCAACATGGCGGTCCAATCAGTATCAAGTCCATCGGTTGAAGCGAACAACTTCAAGCGAATCGGCCCGGTTACTTCAAGATCATGCTCCAGCACATCTGTGGTATAGCAAAGCACATCGTTGCGAGCCTCAGCAGGCCGCTGATCGTAAGGTCCCCACGGAACGATTTCTGGGGAGCAACAATTGTTCCCGCCCAAAGTCTGTACAGGCATTTCAGGATCGTATGTGAAGTGATCGACAGGTTCACCAACGGTCGGATCAGGTGTCAACTTGCCATCACCAGCCGAGGTATTCGCATTGCCATCAGAATGCAGATTCCATGATTGCCATTCGGTCCGAGCAAGAGGCCACTCATGTTCGTCTCGCCACTGGTTAATGCCCATGACGAACAATCGGATTGCTGCCTCTTCGGTTTCAGGCTTTTCGCCCTTGAGCCATCTGTCGAACCAGTCCCGTTCAATCGAATCAAGATCAAGCATCGACTCGGCGCCGAAGTCGATGTCACCTGTTTTAGTCGAAGTGCTTAGGGCATGGGGCCACGGTCCCACAATCAGTTTCGAACCGCGTGCCAATTCAGATCCACCACGTTCCCTAAGCCCTGTGAAATTATCGAACGCGTCTGTGGCATAAAGGTCATACCAGCCACCCATAATCAGAGAAGGCACCTTGATTTCATTAAATCGTCGATCGGTGTTCACTTCGTCCCAGTATTCATCATCATTGGGGTGCGCCAACCAGTCTTGCCAGAACTTCATCTCGCGACCGGCGTTGCCAGCAAGATCGGTCAATGGGAGCGAGCGAAATGCCTCGGTCCAATTGTGGTAGGCGATACTCTGTCCCGTTCGACCATTGGTACGCATACCCCACGTCATCATCACATTGAGTTGAAATGCGCCACCCGGATGCATTAAGCCTTGATAGTAATCAGTACACATGACTCGAGGAACCATGGCCTTCAAATACTTATTTTGGAGAGGGGCGCTGAGCCACTGGACACATCCCAGGTACGACCCGCCGGCCATACCGATATTGCCATCGCACCAGTCCTGCTGTCCAGTCCATTCCTGAGTGTCGAATCCATCGTTGATTTCCTGATGAAATGCGTAGTACTCACCTTGAGAATCAAATCTGCCCCTGACATCCTGCACCATGCATACATACCCACGATTTGCCAGTTTCCTAGCCTTCTCAATCACCGGATCCATATTGTTACTATAGGGCGTGCGCATCAATACCACGGGGAATGGCCCCTCCGACTCTGGAATGTAGATGTCTGCCGATAGTTCGACACCATCGCGCATCGGAACTTTTACATCTAGCCTCATCTCTACTCCGAAGTTTTCTGCCATATCGGTATCTATCTCCATTACAAGTACCTAGTTCGGTGTCAAGAAAGCACTGTATTTCCTACGGGCTGCAAGATATCAGGTTGACGACTTATCTCGAACATCTTCAGGTCAATATTTGAACAGAGATGCACATTTGATCTCCTGAAGTCCCGTTCGACCGATAACTGGGAATACCCTTTGAAAATCTAAGTTCGCGTAATCACGCGCCGCTAAGTGTGTAGCTAGCACCAAGAAGCGTAATTCACCCTTCGACTGGGGAATTTCGAGACTGACTACATGGTCAAATTAATCGCTGTCCCGGCTGCCGTATCGACACTCATCATCATCTTGCTGCTGATGATCCAGATCGTATGGAATTTTTAGCTGTTCGTTATCGCAAACAGGAGCCCACATCTAACTAGACGGCGGCCATATTCGGCTGTTCAGAAATCGCCGGGTCAACCGACGCCCAGTAACGATCGAATACAGCCAGTGATTCTTCGTAGGTTCGTGCAGCGAACAACTCGACACGGAATGATCGCACTCGATCTCGACCACCGGCGTACCAGGATAAGTGGCGCTGCATCTGGATGAGCCCGACGTTCTCAGGAAAGTGTTCGACAATCAACGGCATGTGGCGATCAATGACTTTACTTTGATACTCGTATTTGCCTTCTGGGGACAGATCCTCAAACGATTCGTCGAATACCCACGGTTTGCCCATAGCCCCTCGACCAATCATGACTGATTCACAGCCAGTGGCGGCTTGCATGTGCCGTGCATCAGACATCGACTTCACGTCGCCATTACCGGTGATCGGAATATTTACGGCTTCAACGACCTCGGCAATCATGTCCCATTTTGACAAACCTGTGAACTGTTGTGATCGAGTCCGAGGATGCACCGTAATAGCATCGACGCCAACGTCTTCAGCCATTTTCGCAACTTCGACTGCGTTCAAGTGCGCTTCATCCCAACCACTGCGTATCTTAATCGTGAACGGAACAGTCAACACTTTCCGCATCGCTTCGAGGATTTTGGCAGTCTTCTGAACATCCTTCATCATCGCTGACCCGCGGCCCGTCTTCGTGATTTTTTGAACCGGACATCCCATATTCAGATCTATGATGTCGGCTCCCTGATCCTGCAACCACTGTGCTCCTGGCACTAGAGTTTCGGCATCCGCACCCAGTATCTGAAGTGCTATCGGTTTTTCTTCAGGAAGGTACTTGGCGATGTCATAACGGGTTTTTGTGTTCTTGCGTGTTAGACCCGTGGCGTCGATCTCTTCACTAGTCGTGAGCGCGCTACCGCACTCCCGAGCGATAGTGCGGTACGCGGCGTTTGAAATCCCGGCCATTGGGGCCAATCGCGCCAGCCCTTTTACTTCGACATTGCCTATGAACATATAACGAGTATACGAATTAGCGGAGTCCATTGGCGATATCAGGCCAATTGTCTAGCGGATTAGACGGAATTTCTGCAGGCGTTGACCTTAGAGAACTTCGCCAACGTAGACATCACCGTGCGATTCGGCCCAGATACCGTGAGATGCGTAGAACTGGCCCGGCTCCTGAGATGGAAACCTGCCCCACCGTGAAAGTACATTCCCGTTGAGATCTGCAATCGACATTCGGTCGCGCAGTTCACCTACATAGGCAATGTCGTTATCGTCGATGTAGATATCGGTTGGCTGAATAAAATCAGTCCAAGTGCTCTTGTATTTGCCATCAACGTCAAATAGCTGCACACGATGGTTTTCTCTGTCGGCCACGTACACAACATCTTCGTGTATCCAGATGTTGTGCGGCACATTGAAATCACCCGAACCGTAAGTTGAATCTGCCATCGAAAGACCGAAATCATTACCACTCAGTGCGTCACCCTCACGCTTTGCTCGTTGTTGAGTGCCACCAGCCTCATGCAAGTTTCACACCTTAGCTTGAGTGCCGAACGTAAACTCATCTAACAGGTGGTGGGTACTTGGTACAATGGTGTATACCTTCTCAGGTTTTCGGCATTGAGTTGAAATGATCGCTAGTTCGAATAAACGTTCGGCTGATTTCAGAAATCTTCCTATGGGAGTTCTGGTATCTATATTGATGTTGATTTCGATATTGATTCCATCAATAGGTCCGGCTGTCGAAGGTTCGCTTGCCGACCTGACCCCGATCCACAGCCACATATTCACGTCTCATTCCGACATAAAGCTCAGCCACCATCCGTGTGGCGTCAATAGCACGATTACATGTTCGGCTTCTCAGGAAGCCGGTACTGGATTTTCTTACGCAATTGCCGAGCCAGAAAACGTTGGGGTCCTATCGCTTCTCATACTAAATATCGACTGGCTTACCCAGCGATTTGGGAATCACAACAGACCCAACGAGTGGCTATCTGAACAATCCACGCCTCCTCCCCAAGTGATTGTCTAATCGACAACCACTAGGCTGACCTCGTACCGACGAACTCATACAGAGCGTTGGAAGGTCGGCGTATACCAATATTTGGAGGAGCAAAAATGCTCATTCGCAAACTCGGCGGTTCCGCGCGAGCGGTCGCAGTGCTTTTACTTACAGTTGCGGTTATTACCGTCAGTTCGTACGGCTCGACAGCAAGTGCTCACATAGCACTGTTTGACACAACCACCATCGAATCTGGTTGGTACGGAACGTTAAAATTCCGTGTCCCGCACGGTTGTGGACACGAAGGAATAATAGGAGCGACGTCGGTTTTCAGTGTCGACATCCCTGAGGGCGTTGTGATTGTGAAACCTGAAGACCTTGCCGGCTGGAACAGCTCGGTTGAATCAGGACCGGTGGCACCTTGGATCAACCATGGAGTCCCTAGTACCGAAGGGCCAATAAAAGTCATATGGACTGCTGATCCTGGCAGCGAGTTACTTAACGTCAATTACAAAGATTTCGGCATGCACGTCATGTTGGGAGATCAAGAACGCCAACCTCTCGGGTTGCTTTACTTCAAGTCGTACCAAACATGCATTGATGGAGATACCAATTTTTGGGCGTGAGACGAAATCCCTGTCGCTGGCGAACCTCGACCTGCATCTCCGGCTCCTGCTATTACGGTAGTTCCAAGGGGTGGAGTTCCAGTCACAACACCTGAACCATTGACTGTTTCAAATGAACAACTGGCTCCGATTGTCGCGGCACTGTTTCTGACGAACTCGTCAATCTTGATTCACTAGTTAGTAAATCCGTTAAAATGGCGATGATGAACGAAAGTTCAATGGAATCGATGCCAATGATGGACGCCATGATCAAAGACGTCGTCTCAAAGGAAATGGCTGATTTGAACACGGTGGTCTCATCAGCCGTGCAATCGGAACTAGTTGGGTTGGGTGAAATCGTCAGTATTGCCGTCGATCAAGCATTGGCAGAAAGCCCTGCGGCGACTACAGAGAGTGGATCAAATGATGTGCTCGTCTGGATCACCGCTATTCTCGGAGTAATTGCGATTCTAAGCAGTGCGTACGCGGTGCGATCCGCCCGCAGACAACAAACCTAGTGTGCGGGCTATGAGCAAGTTTCTCAATTTTGGGATTCACTCATAGCCAAAACTTCCCGATGCGAACTACGGCTTGGACTATAAGCCGAGCCGCTGTTCGCAATCGAATTCAGTCGCCCGTATCGCCGGGTTCAGGCCATTCGAATATCACGTACTCACTGTAGGCGTAGCCATCGTCGAAGTAGATGGCCACATTCAACGAGTATTTGCCGCCTACGATCAAGGAAACATCCCGTAAAACCGCTGTGTTGGCATTCCAATCAAACATTTCTGAAATGAACAGTTCTGGCGTGTCATCAACCTGCCAAATCAACGCCTTGTGGTGCATGTTATTTGACGCTTCGGATGGAGGGTTCCACATCACTAAAATGTCATTCCCTGAATGCTTCCATTCAACATCGGTCGGAAAGGAGATCACGCCTGAATCGTAGGGAATCACTTGCTCGTACAGGACTTCCGAGCCGCTGCTATACGTATATACATACTTGCCTCGTTCGGGTAGATCGCCGTCCGGTGGCCCGTACCGCACCCATCGTCGGGTTATTTCACCAGAAAACTCATTTGTATTAAAGTCTTTTTCAAGTTCAACCAAGTCTTTCGCGGGAGTGGTTACGGCGACACTGGTCAAATTCGAAAGGAAACATGGATCGGTGTGCGACGACGCTTCGCCACAATTGACTTTGTATTCCCAACTTTGAATTCCATGAGCGTGTTGCGACCAAATCTGTGGCCAGATTCCGTACGTTTTATTACCATGCTCTCGCCCAGGAAGTTGCCCTTCTGGTGGTTCTAGAATTGGGGTAGAACGGGGTGATATATTCGACCCGATTTGTTCGTTATTCTGCTGAGTATCGTCCCTAAGTCCTTCGACACCAGCCCCGCAAGCAGTCAGTTGTACTACCGCTATTAGCAGCAGGACTATGAATACTTTTTGCTTCAACACCAATAAGTTCATGCTGAAACCATAATGTATATGCTTTTAGATCGAATCGGCAGATTCCCTAAAATTACGTCCACATTCTTGCAACCGGTGCAGACTCCTGACAAACGTGAAAGCAGTAACTTTCTAATCCAGTACAGAGTCGATGCAACACCAGATCGACCCACCCGATGTAACGGAGGTGCTCGGCGTGCAGGCTACAACTGATTTTTGGTTTAAAGAAAGTGGCGGAGTCTAAAAAACCCCCGCCACTTTCTCAATCGTTACCGTCACTTGATGCTCTTTGGAGAGCTCACCCGACGGTGAACCTTAGTTCACCACAGCCATGTGAACGATGATCCATTTTCCAACAAGCGATACGATGCCGGTTGCATCTGAATGCAGGTATGTACCGCCATTCAGTCCTGGATTCACAATGACGTAAGAATTACCACTGAATCCGCCGTTATTATTCGGCGTTACGGGGGTGTCAGAAACGTTCACATGCAGTTCACCGATGCCACTAAGCACCCATCCACTGTCAAGTTGAAAGATTATTTGCCCTTGCTCACCATCCACAGACACATGACCGACAATGCCTGGTCCCTTTGTGATGTCACACTGCCCCGCACCCGCATAGATCGGGTACGTCTTCTCACCAGAATCAACCTGCTCCGTCCAACCCCAACGAGGAGTAGTGTCACAGTACGGAACTTCACCGAACATGAACGCAGTATCGTGTCCACTTCCAGAGCCAGTGCTACCGTCTTCACAGTTGACTAACACTGAAGCGGAGGCGCTACCTAAGTCTGTGTCACCACTGAATGACGCCGTGTTCAGGTTTTCACCTTCGTCAGAATCACAGGTGAAAGAAACTGGGTAGATCCATATCGCATCAGAGCTTGTGGTCTTAGGACCCGCAAACGCTGAATTGCTGTCACTAACCGCAACCGAATCGTTCACAAGCACTGTTGGAGCCCCATAGGAGTAGCTGACCCTACTTGTGTACTCAGTTCCAAAAAGGCTGAATGACGCCGTATTTCCAGACGCATCAGGGTCATTCGCTTCCCAGACGATTGTCTGACTTCCACCCGGAAGAACGTTAATCGATTGAGTCGAAAGTGACTCAGCTTCAGTATCGATCAGCGTCGCAGTAAGGACTGCACCTGGGTGCGGGTTCGTGATAATGATTGACCCAACGGCTGAGTAATCAGAATCCGTACCACCATTCTTAGTCACCGAAATTTCGTATTCCGAAATTCCAGCAACGCCACCAGTAATTAGGTTGTGTTCTGAAACACTAACCGTCTTCGCGATGTCCCAATCGAACGTGCGTGTGTAGTCGGTCGACGTAAGAGTCTTCGTTATCGAAGGCGTGTAGCAGTTCACTTGAACTGACGCTTGGTCGTTACCGAGAACTACGCCTGCATTACCTGTAACAACTGCGACGTTGTTGTGCGAACCTTCGTCAATGGCACAAGTAAATGTCTCGGTGTAAGTCCAAGAGTCATCACCTGATATACCCGAACGATCCCCAGCATCATTGCTGTCGTCATCCACTGCTACCTCAGGATTCACAAAGGTTGCGTCACCTAATGAGTAGCTGTAGTTGGCGTAATTGCTGTAACCAATACCGAACAGATTGAATGAAGCAGTATTGTTCAAGATTGCGCCGACAACGGTCGAATTAGCATCCTCTCGCGTCCATACAACAGAGCTCGCACCTGCAGTGTTTCCAACTGCCGGTGAGGCTACTAGCTCAACACCATCTGCACTCGTACCTGTATCGGAAATCGTAACCGCAAGAGCCTGAGAAGGGTTTGGGTTGTAAATCGTGATCGTACCCGTAGCAACGAAGTCACTATCGGTCTCGGTCTCGTCTACAGAGATTTGCCAGATTGAGTCAGCAGACTCACCGTCGAACAGGTCATGAGTTTCTAACGATACTGACTTGTCAATCGTCCAGTCAGATGTTCGCACGAATGCAAGGTCACCTGCAGCCTTAGTTATCGAAGGCGTGTAGCAGTTCACCTGAACTGACGCTTGGTCGCTACCGAGAACTACGCCGGCATTACCTGTAACAACTACGACGTTGTTGTGCGAACCTTCGTCAATGGCACAAGTAAATGTCTCGGTGTAAGTCCAAGAGTCATCACCTGATATACCCGAACGATCCCCAGCATCATTGCTGTCATCATCCACTGCTACCTCAGCGTTAACTTCAATCGAAGGGTCGCCCTTAGCAATAGCCACTGTCGCACTCTGAATCTGGAAGCCATCGGCTGTCGCAGTTGCAATATTCACCGAAGGAAGAAGAGCTTCATTTGTAATTTGAGCAACATACCCACACTCGACACTGTCACCAGTCGCGAGCTGTCCACTGAATGTTCCACAATCAACAACTGCACTTGCCAGTTGATCAGTTACAACAACGTTGTTAGCTGTTGCGGTCCATGGGTTAGAAACCGTGATGTCGCCAGAAACTAAGAAATCACGATCTTCATAGCCTGACTTCTCAACGTCGATAACCCATGTTGACTCTGCGGAATCACCATCAAAAAGATCATGTCCTTCTGGGCTTACGCTCTTCGTGATGCCCCAGAAATACTCCCGAGTGAATTCAACTTCAGCTGTCTTTTCGACGAGAAGTTCCCGGTCCCAGCAGAACGTTACGTGCGAAATACCGTAGTACTGCTTGTCACCTTTTTTGCTCACTCGGACTGGAGTTCGCAGGCCCGCGTCTTCAGTGGCTTCAGGATCGTACTTGTACACGTTGGCCTTGGTCGAAGCCTTTAAAATCACGGCATCAATACCAAGGTTTGAATTCCATTCGAGCGTGGCGCCTTGATTTCCGCCATCGAAGCTGTAATCAATAGACATTCCATCGCCGATTCCAGAACCGTTGTCGAAAGTGGGGTCATTCTTCTTGAACCCGTAGTCGTACCCTAACTGGTTACACTCGGTCATGGCATTTCCAACTTTAAAGTAGTTGGGATCACTCACATCTGCCTTCTGATCATAAAGATCAGGTATGACATATTGAATCGTTGTTTCATCCTCGTGATCGCTCGCTAGAGCGGGCACTAGGTTCGCTATGGTGAATACCGCTGTAACAACAACAGCCAGCATTACAGCGACGTGCAATTTCAAACGCATTTCGGCCTCTTCTACCTTGAATATGAGAGCGAAATCTAATCGCCCTTAGCTTCTACCCGATTCGAAAAAAGGTCCCGCCCTAAACTAAGCAGTGCGGGCTTACACGAATCGACTGTGGTAGTAGACACTCACTCTCGGTAACACGTCGTTTCGAGAGGCACAGCCCGATAACAAGTGAGTCACATTTCGGTAACGCACCAAATCTAGACCAGCTGGTATTGGCGCGGTTGGCGCGACTAACTTGTCTTACTAATGCTGAGTTCCACACACTGTCGGAGCACTACGTCATACCTCAAAAACCTTAAGGTTCAAGCGCGCTAAACCTGACGGCCGAGTGAGTATCCGATTCCGCGATGGGATTGGATCAACATGCGGGCTAAGTCGTCGTCTCCAAGCGATTTTCGCAGGCGATAAAACACCATTTTTATCGCAGCATCGGAAACGGATACTGAGCCCCAAACATGCTCTTTGAACTCGGAATAAGTTACGATCTTGCCTTTGGATTTGACGAGAAGCGATAGACAATCAACTTCCCGAGCAGAAAGCGGCATCGTAACTCCGTCCTGCACGACACTCGCGCTGCCAAGATCGAGGGAGATATTCGACGCTAGATCGATAATCTCTTTTCCCTCGGGAACCACCTGTGATTTCGGTTGGGTCGCTCGACGCATCAGCGCTTCCACATGTGCCTGCAACTCTATGGTCGAAAATGGCTTGACCAAGTAGCCGTCTGCGCCGAGTCGGATTGCACTGAGTATCGTCGAGTCATCGCCTCGTCCGGACAATACGATTATTGGTAGATCAGATCTTTCGCGGATTTGCCTTATCAGTTGAAAACCATCACCGTCAGGCAGGCCAAGATCGATCGTAATCAAATCAGGGTCGAATTCATCAAGCACCGTTACAACCGGCTTAATACGGTCGAACTTCAATATCTCAACCGATCTGAATCCGAGTTCGAACGTAAGCGCTATAGACTCGCGAGTCGCATGATCATCTTCGACGACGATGACCCTGTTGACTTTCGATTCGGTTCGTAAAATGAGTTCGGAAACGGACAATTCAAGACTCGATCAATCAGCGGTATTTCACCATAGGTATTCTCGTTGATTGATTTATGTCACACTCTGGACAATTGAGTCCACATTTAACTAGCCGCTGACGTCTGATCAGCACCCCGGTTAGGAATATCAGACCGTAATAACCCCTCTTCACGTTCTGACATTAGGTGCGTAGTGATGGCCTGCATTGACTCGACATGAACGTGCGCATTAGCACCGAGTACTACTGAAAGCCGAGACATAGTCTGTGCAGTATCTGCCTCGACCATTACAACGAAATCATACTGCCCTAACGTCGCATATCGCGAAAGCAATCTAGCGCCGGGAACGTTCACACTGTCACACGCTTCAGCAAACGCATCTGGATTTTCCACACATGCCTGTAGACCGTCATCTGTCAGATTGGCGAGAAGAAAGAACAGCATCAGAAAACTCCGATAGATCGTTTGTGTAGCGATTTTTGGTTAACACGTTTCGACAGACCATACCTCAGTTTCGATTTTGGTTCAGCAGGTTGCTATGAAATTGAGTTCAGCATCAATAGTGGACATCAAATTTTCCATGCAAACTGTGAACTAAATTCTGGGCAACATCGAAATCAACAAGGAGCTCTGATGGTTAAGCCAAACATCGTGCTTATCAATTGCGACGATCTTGGATACGGAGATCTAGGCGTTTACGGATCTAAAGTCACAAGACATCAGCTCTCGACAAGATGGCTGAAGAGGGGGTGTTTTTTACAGATTTCTACGTCGCCTCAGGTGTTTGTTCACCATCGCGAGGGGCACTGCTCACAGGCTGTTACCCGCAACGGATCGGATTCGGAGAGTTTGATGGATTTAGAGTGTTATTCCCTGGTGACGGAATTGGGCTCAATCCCGATGAAACGACAATAGCAGGTGCCTTAAAAGACGTTGGTTACTCAACAAAAATTATCGGTAAATGGCACTGTGGCGATCAGGAAGAATTCCTCCCGCCAAATCACGGCTTCGACAGTTATTTTGGACTTCCTTACAGCAATGACATGGGACGTCAGGCCGAAGACATTACTATCGACGACCACAATCGGCGGGAGCAGCTTTGAAGTCGTCCACCGCTATCGCTACTTCGTGACAAAGAAGTAATTCAATAGCAGCCTGATTTACGCGCCCTCACCGAGCGTTATGCTGAAGAAGCAGTTCGATTCATACGCGACAACAACGGGAACCCGTTCTTCCTCTACTTCGCCCATATGTATGTGCACTTGCCTCTTTATGCACCCGAGAACCTCGTGACTGCCTCTGAAAACGGCGATTACGGTGCCTGTGTCGCTGGTGTTGACTGGGTAGCAGAGGTTCTTTTTGATGAATTGAAACGACAGAAGTTAGATGAAAACACTCTTGTAATTTTCACCAGTGATAACGGCTCAAGATTGGCAGATCAATGTGGAAGCAACGGTAAATTACGCGGTAAAAAAGGCACAACATGGGAAGGTGGACAGCGGGTTCCGTGCATCATGCGGTGGCCTGGAAAAATCCCCGTTGGAGAAGTTCGTAACGGACTTGTTGCATCGATCGATTTCTTCCCTACTATTGCCAAACTTACAGGGGCTGAGGTTCCGCAAGACAGAACGACCGATGGAGTAGACGTATCAACTCTGATGTTCGCAACTGAACCCATCGAGTCGCCGAGAAGCGAGTTTTTTTACTATGACGGTAATAATCTCGAAGCGGTGTGCGACGACAAATGGAAGCTGCACGTACGCAAAGTCGATGAGAAGACCAACGAGCTATACGATCTCGAATCCGACAAAAGCAAAACCGCAAATATGTTCGACACTCACCCTGATGTTGTCGCTCGACTTACAGGACTGATCGAAGCGTGTCGGCAGGATCTAGGAGACAAAGCGAACGGGGTCACGGGAAACGATGTCCGACCAGCGGGCCGAGTCGACGATCCCGACACACTCACCCACCCCCACCCTGAACACCCCTACATCTACGCCGAATACGATAAGACCGAACGCGGCTAGGTTTAGAGGAATACGCCCACAATGTCGAAATCTATCGCTCAACTCGTCGACCTGATCGACGATCCTGAAATCATCGCCAAGTATGAGAAATACCATCGCAATGCTTGGCCAGAGGTACGCGAAAAACAAACGGCTATGGGAATCGAACGAATGGAGATTTTCCGAAGCGGAAATCATCTATGCATGTACATAACAGTGCCGGACGACTTCGATATCGAACGTGATTTCCTGAACTACAAGGGCACCGCCAGAAACAAAGAGTGGAACGATCTCATGACCTCATACATGCAGAAAGTTCCAGAAGCCCCCAAATCGAACGATGGCAATTTGTGGCACCAAATATCACTGGCATTCGATTCCGATTGGTTCGACAAGTGAGAGCCAGTGCCTGGGTGGTCAGGTGACTAAGTGCCACAACTAAAACGATTGCACTATTGATAAGGGCTAAAGAGTTTCTCTTAGTAAGCGCAAATCATTAGCCCCTAGAATACCTTCGACCACATCTGAAGAATGACCACGCTCGAGCAGTGCCTCGGTTACAAGTGGCATGAATGAAATATCGTCGAGTCCCACTGGAAAGTGCGAAGCCCCGTCGTAATCGGTGCCAATTCCAACGTGCGTTGAACCAGCCAGCCTAACTGCCAGATCAAAATGGTCCATCAACCTGCCTATTGGGGGGCCAACACCCGAACCCTTCTTCACGAGAAAATCGAATGGATCGATCATGTTTTCACGGGGAGCTTTAGTAGGTTCTACGTGACCGCTCGCCATTCCATAACCAACAAATCCTGAAACGAAATTTACGTTAATGACCCCGCCCGATTCGCCCAATGAGGTGATCATGTCGTCGGTCATATTTCGAGGATGATCCTGCAACGATCTGCAACATGAATGTGACGCAAATACAGGGCGAATAGAAGTTTCCAATACATCCCAGAACGATTTGTCTGAAACATGAGAAATATCAACGAGCATGCCCAACTGCTGCATTTCTGCAACTACGCCACGCCCGAAGTCAGTTAATCCACCATGTCGTTGTTCATTGTGACTATCTATCCATCCCGTCGATGCTCCCCAAGCAAGCGTGATTGAACGCACTCCGAGATGATAAAAGGTACGCAGAATTCCAAGATCCTCGTCAATGCAGCGTCCGCCTTCAATTGAAATCAAAACGGCGATTTTGCCCTCGGCCTTTGCCTGAACAACATCAGCAGCACTCAACGCCAGCACCAGATCGTCAGGATGAGCGTCGACAGTCCGGTGTATGGCGTCAATTTCACGTAGCGCCAATCTCATTGCTTCAAGATCACTGTGTTCGTCGTTAATCCAAACCGCAAAGAAAGCAGCGTTGATCCCACCTTCGCGCAACCGAGGAATGTCCACGTGGCCGGCATCTAACCGAGCTCCAAAATCAGGGTCACGCCATAACAAGTGCGTGGCAGTGTCGATATGGGTGTCAAAAACCAGCGATTCTGAGTGCAATCGCTGAGCTTCAACGGAAAGTTCTAAACCGGATTTCATAGTCAAACTCCCGAGAATATCGGTATTACGACCGAGGCAATAGCGATTGAAAGAAATGTACCGAACTGAAAATTAACGTCGCTTTTCACTTGGTGCCAAATGTTATCTACTAAATCACCAAATGCTCAAAATCAGAGCCGCATATTAGACGCTAACTTTCTGGCTATCAAACCACAAATGAACAAGAGGTCCCCGAACTCTAGTAACAACCATCTGTAACTGGGCTATCATGCTGATCGCAAAACAACAGGCCACGCCTAAACAAAACGAGGTAGACGATGTACGTAATTCGCAGGGTTTATGAAGTCAAGCCGGGGATGGCTCGTCGGTACGCGACCATCGCAACGAATATGTGTGAAAAGTATGAAGCTGCCGGTCAACGGTCTCCTGCACGGATATATTTCAATGGGGGGACAATCCCTGGTGAACGGAACCGTGTGTACATGGAATGGACAGCTGACATTGTTGAGTCTCCTTACCGGGATGGAAACGTCATTCCTCAGTCGGTACGTGATGCAGGGGCCGAAGGACGAGATATGGTCATCGACAGTTGGATCGAGTTCTACGAATTGATGACTCCGGCAAAGGCTGATAACGGATAGCAGCAACTCTTGGCTGCAACTGATACGAGTGTTTCTCAGAGTACGTATATCCACCTCAGTTGCAGTCAAATCTATGGTCAAAAACAAAGCAGTGTTGATGCCGAGATTAATCTCTTTTTTTTAATTAGCGTAGTCATTGGCAATTGTTCACAAAGAGAAGTCCGACATGGCGTCGGGCTTCTCTTTGTGAACAATCTTTGGAGCGGGGAATAGGGAACAAAACCGCTAAAACCTTTACTTAGAAGCAAGTGCTCTGCCACTCAGGATGGCAGGACAATGGTGACGGATGAGATGAAGCCTATTGGTGGGTGCTAAAATTCATGGTGTGACTTCTTCAAAAATTCAATATGCTCTTGCTGCTGATATTGGTGGCACAAATATTCGAGCGGCGTTGGTCGATTCTGAGGGTCGGATGACTGGTCGTGGTTCGATCAATACTGAGCCTGAACGAGGCATTGAGGATGCAGCCGACCGCCTTGCGCGGCTTCTCAAGGCGGCACATGCTACTGCTCCGTCGGGTGCAGAGGTAGTGGGTGTTGGTGTTTCGACTGCTGGTCCGATACGACCGGCTACAGGAACTTATAACCATCCTCCAAATCTTCCCGGATGGGACGATAAAACGATGAAGCCCAGATTAGCTGATTCGATGGGTATGCCGGTTTGGATTGGTCACGACGCTACGCTTGCCGCACTCGCTGAAACTAGATTTGGCGACCACGTCGGAGCTGAAAACCTTATTTATGTGACGATTAGCACTGGAGTTGGCGGTGGGATTATCGCCAACAGCGAGATGGTCACAGGATCATCAGGTGGCGCGGGTGAGGTTGGGCACCTTTCGGTGCGAACAGGTGCTTACCGCTGCAACGTCGGTTGTGATGGATGTTTCGAAGGTAATGCGTCTGGCCCGGCGATAGCTCGAGCTGCGCGAGACATGTGGACGGGAGAGGGTCCTCTGGCGGATCTTGCGGAGGGTGATCCGGCAAAGATTACTTCGAGAATGGTGTTCGATGCAGCCGACGATGGTGACCTCATCGCCAAAAAGGTAGTCGACTTAACAATTGAAAATGTCAGTATTGGGCTTGGCTCTCTTCTCAATGTTTTCAATCCCGAAGCTCTCGTAATTGGTGGCGGCGTGGTTCAGGGACTGCAACGCCACTGGGACGCACTCCAGGAATCGGTGATCGAACATTCGCTTCCCGGCTACGGTGGGGTTATTCCGTTGACGGCGACTCGACTTGGTGATGATGTGAGCTTACTGGGTGCAGCGCAGTTAGCGTTCAGACAGGCACGGAAGCAATAAGTACTGTTGCCAATTTTCTGAGAGTTTGGAAGTTGGTGGCTGAGTCGGGCAGCTCGATGTTAGGTTAGCGATTACCACGTCGCAGGCTTCTGGTAATCGCAGTCCACCTGCGCTCAGAATGAGGAGGGGATGCTAGAAGTTTTCTTCGTGATCCCACGGGTCTTCGGGTTGAAGATCTATATCGAACGGGTCGCCACGATCTAGCCCGAGTTCTTCGGCTTCTTCAGTAATACCGGTGCCGAAATCATCGACTTCGCTTGGATCAGGTAAGTTCGCCCAACCTTCCATCTCTGCGGGTTCGTAACCTTCGGTATCGATTCCGGGAAGAGTGTCGGTTGCGCCGAACATCGTTCGGGCCATCTCTTGAGTTACAACTTCATCAAGATCATCTTCGTGCTTCAGTGTTTGTAGTGCCTGTTGGGCAAGTTCTACGACACGAGGTTCAGGACTGACTAGTAGTTGTTGCAACTGGTTCTTCGCTGCATCACCACCAATGCGTTCAACTGCCGATATCGCCGCCAGTTGAACAGTTAGATCTGAATCGTCGAGCGGTGCTTGTAGTGCACGCAAATGTTGCTCGTCACCCAGTTCACCTATAGCCATAGTGGCTTCGTAACGAACTGCTGCGACATCATGTTCAAGGTCGGGGAGTACGTGATCAACCCACTTGGGATTAGATGTTCGCCCCATTGCAAAAAGACTGCTCTGCCTTGCCGTTATATTACCCGACGACCACGCCGCATTTATATGAGCATCCAGTCGGTCATCGGCAAACACTGAAACTGCTTCGAGGGCTTTCAGCTTTACATCCTGAACTTCTCGCTCATCATCCAGCACACTGTACAAGACATCGACTAGCGTTTCTCTATAGCGAGAACTGAGCTTGCCGGTTTCAGCCATAGCAGAAAGATATGCAAGCGGAATAGCGGCGGCGGTCCGTACTTCGACCACGGGGTCGGACTTCATCATTTCGCTTAGTGGCCGGATCAGAGTGCGATCGACGCTATCCTCCAACCCCTTCAGGCCAGCTAGTCGCACCTCGGTATTAGCGTGTTTAAGCCCCTGTTTGTAGATAATCTCAAACTCAACATCAGGCTGTTCTTCACAAAGCGCTACCATCCGTTTGAGGATGTCGATGACACGCTCATCGGTCCACTCCAACCACAGTTCACCTAGCTCTTCAGCCTCGGGTGTAGTCAGGCGAGAGAGTTCAGACAATGACGCGTAGTTGATCGGCGCTTCATCATCTTCGGGGAGTTTATTTAGAAATTCGTCTAGACCCATGGGTTAATACTAGTGGTTTATTCGTGTTTCGCTGCTACCTGAACACCGAGGCATTGAATTGCAGGTGCTCGCATCGATCCGAAGACCCAATCCGCTGTATCCCCGACATGCTCAACCTGTGAAAGAACTTTGTAAACATTGCCTGAAATCATAGTGTCTTTCACACGTCCGACGATCTCGCCATTTTCGATTTTGTAGCCCAACGATACATTTGCCCGGAAGTCACCTCCGAGTTCGTTGCCCTGGCCTGCGCCAAGAAGTTCCTCGATAATTAGACCTTCTTTAATGCCCGCAATCATATCTTCGAAATGAGTATCGCCAGCAGCAATATCGATTACCGATGAAGTAGGTGACGGTGTACTCGCCAATCCTCGACCAGCCGCACCGGTTGATGTTTTGCCGAGCTGACCTGCAGTCTGCAGATCCAATAAAGGACCAGCAGCGACACCACGTTCTATAAGTACATGTTTCTGACTCGCAACGCCTTCATCATCGAACGGACGACTGCCACTGGCACCGCTAATGAGGGGGTTATCGTAGATCGAAATTCTTTCGTCAACAATCTTTTCACCCCATCGTTCACCGAGCGGTGAAGATCCATTTACGACGTTTTTGCCGTTGAATCCTGACATCAGCGGATGTAACAACGTGGCACCAACCCCGCGAGGAGTGAAAATTACTGGCAGATCGCCAGAATTTGGGCTTGCCAGCGCCGATTCTTTCGACCACGATAGCGATCGTCGAACGGTCTGAATCAATCGATCTAGTTCGTCTTCTCCGAACAGATGGCTTGATCCGTAGCCTGCCCAGACGTTCAACATGTCGGTACCACGAATTAACTGTGCCCCGAGCGAGCAATAGTAGCCAGTTTGCTCGTAATCCTCATCGATCCCAGCCGAATTCATTATTCGACCTCGACCAGTCGACCAGCCAATCCGAGCGTCGCACAGTAAGTCGGGCCATTCGTCCAACAGGCGCTCGATTAGCCCTCTGCCCGTGTCGATCATTGACTGCTGAGACACCCGAGGAACCGCGGTATCAACGATATCGACAGTCGGGTACGGCATCGGAGCAGGAAAACTAAAAGATGCTTTTGAACCGAACGGAGTAAGTGTCGCAGCCCGTTCAACAAGCTCGCTCTCACGGGCGGCGTCGGTCGTAGAGGTGAATCCGATACGCCCGTTGTCGATCACACGTAGCGCTACACCAGAAGTGTCGCGTCGCATGATTTCTTTTAGCTTGTTCGACTCGAACGAAACCGGGTGACTCTCCGATTCAATTCGGTAAACCTCGGCCTCATCAAATTTCGAAGCTGCGGCATTTAGTAGCGATTCACTCAAATTATTATCTCTTAGGATAGTTCGTTTCAAATTGTATAAAACGACGGGGTTATGCCCCGGAAATAAGACACTTACGAATACGAATGTGCGGGCTTCCGTTCGATACTGGAAGGGGTGACTGTCCGCCCTTGCCGCAACCGCCGCCCTGATTCATATCGAGATCATTACCGACGCCGTCGAGGTTCTGAAGCGTCTCAAACAGATTGCCTGTAAGCATTACTGGGCGAACCGCTTCTTGAATCTCGCCGTTGCGGATCATGTATGCCTCGCCTGATGAAAACGTGAACATCTCGTGCTGGGTCATTCCGCCGTACCAGTTTCGAACATATACGCCATCTTCTATACCTTCGAGGAGATCTTCTAGAGTCGCCTCGCCAGGTTCGATTATCGTGTTGGTCATTCGAACAATAGGAGGAAAGTTGTAACCGATAGCGCGAGCATTCCCTGTCGGCTTCTCATCTAGTTTTGCGGCAGTCTCCCGAGAATGTAG
The DNA here is from genome assembly GCA_013204545.1 of Chloroflexota bacterium. GTDB lineage: Bacteria > Chloroflexota > Dehalococcoidia > Lucifugimonadales > Lucifugimonadaceae > Lucifugimonas. The sequence continues at coordinate 26,928 of JABMNN010000051.1, forward strand.
CCTACCTACCAGTTCACCTTCGCGAACCAATGCTGTTCTAGTAGCAGGCGTACCTTCATCATCGTATTTAAAGCTACCTCTGAGAGCCGGTATAGCTGCGCCATCGGTGAAGTTCAGGTGCTTTCCTCCGAACTTCCGACCCATGTACATGATTTCCTTGAGCTTATCGTTTTCGTAGACGTTGTCGCCTTCAGAGAGATGCCCGAACGCCTCGTGAACAAACACCCCTGCAAGGACAGGATCGAGAATTACTGTTCTCTCTCCGCCCTCGAGTGATTTGGCCTCCAATAACGCTACAGCACGCTTTGCCGCTTCGATCACTTGATCGTCTAGCCCACGAATCAGCCCGTAATCGCCCTGAGAGCCAAGGCTGAATCCGGCCTGCTGCACGTCGCCACCATTACGAGCCTGTGCTGAAATTCGTGAGACAACGTGAACCTGCTGCTGCTCGATGTACGAGCCATCCGAGCTACCGAAGTACGTTTTACGTGATGAATCGCCATAGATAAGGTCGGCGCTGTTAATACCGTCTACCGACCACACAAGATCGTTGTAGTGATCCATCTGACGCTTTTTTTCATCGAGTGAAATTTCGGTGGGGTCTTCGACGATATAGGCGGGAACCACATCAACATGTGGCTCAGCTTCACCCAGCTCCGTCTTAGATCCACCAACGGCTTTCGACTGAGCAACGGCATCAGAAACTTTATGACTTAGTTCATCGAGACTGTTGAAACTGGCGAAACCCCATCCCCCCTTAGTGGCCGCCCGTACATTGCCGCCGAGACCACTGGTCTGAGCGATCGTATCGAGCGATTTGCCTCGATAGCTCAGGCGGGAATTATCTGTCTCTTCGATTCGGATTTCACAGTAGTCAGCACCGTGTCCGTTCAGGGCATTCTCAATAAGATCGCGGTATTTCACGAAGTTGCCAAGCCTCTAATAGTGGATGGTTGGTAAACATACAAACGCTAGTTGCTGCGTTAGATATTTTGAGTTCCGGCGTCAATACTAGCAATCGAACCTTCAAAGTCGTACGTTCCCACGATATTCGGAGTGTCATTCTGGCTGGTTCACATTGATAATTGTTAGTAATGTCGAGCTCAATTCACAAATATTCTGAATATCAAGCAGCAGTTTCGAAACTTCTATCGCTTGCAGACTTCGAGAGAAAATCTCGCTCAAACGACCCGCCAGATTTTCATCTGAAACGTGTTGATCGACTACTTTCGTATCTAGGCAATCCGCACTTCGGGCAGAAATATGTTCACGTTGCCGGGAGCAAGGGCAAAGGCAGCACTTCGGCAATGATTGCTTGGGCTCTTGCTGCGAATGGATACAAAACCGGACTTTTCACTTCGCCATCTATCCATCGAATCACCGAACGGTTTCGAATCGATGGTGAACCGATTTCTGAACGTGACTTCACTAAGTTAGTGAACGATCTGTGGTTTGCAGTAGAAAAAATATCCGCCGACGGCGACATCGGTGTGGTCTCAGTTTTCGAACTCGAGACTGCGATGGCATTCTGCCATTTCGCCAACTCCGAAGCTGATATTAGCGTGATCGAAGTCGGACTTGGTGGTCGGCTCGACTCCACAAATGTCATCACACCGTTGATCTCGGTTATAACCCCGATCAGCTTTGATCACGTGACAGTATTAGGAGACACAATCGCACAGATTGCGGGCGAAAAATCTGGAATCATCAAACAGGGAGTGCCGGTAGTAACTGCAATCCAGCTGCCTGAAGCGTTAGAAGTAATTCGTACAAAGGCAATCGACCGACGATCAGAACTAATCGAAGCGGAATCTGCTGTTTCGATACAAGGTGCCGACAGCTGCGGGATCGATGGCACGAAGCTTGAGTTAACAACTGCGCATCAGTCGTTCACGATTTTCTTGCGGCTTCTGGGCGCACATCAGATCGACAACACCCGCACCGCTATCGCCGCAATCACAAAGCTTTCGTCGCTCTCATTTCCGACCGATTCTCAAAAAACTAGTGCCGGTATAGAAAATGTCCAGTGGCCAGTCAGAAATCAAGTCGTATCCACAAAGCCGACACGCATATTTGTCGATGGAGCACACAACGACGCTTCAGCAATTGCCCTGCGAAAAACCGTGGAACAGCTATTTCCAGACAGCAACAAGATATTCGTTATCTTCGGGGCCGTCCGAGGTCATGATCCTGTTGTGGTTGCACGTGAATTAGCGCCCCTCAATCCAATTTTCATCACAACTGAGTCCAGACACCCCAAATCCTTGACTGCTTCGGAGCTATCGGATGCTCTGGGTACAGGTAAAATTGTTGTGCTCGCAAACACAAACAACACTCTGGATGCTTTGGAGTTTGCGAAAAAATTGGCACGCGGCAATGATTTGATTCTCGGAACCGGGTCTCTGTTTGTCGCAGCGGAAATAGTTGAGATCGAACAAAAAATCGAACCAGAACTCTATCCCGATATAAAACTGCCACCAAGGCCTTCAATTCAAAAAGTCTCGAACACTATTAAATGACCAGCAATTACGAAACAAGAGTGGTAATTACCGGAATGGGCGTGGTTTCATGTCTCGGTAACTCAGTCGAACAGTTTTGGACTGGAATCAAAAACGGGCAATCTGGCATTCGTGAAATCAGCCTAGTCAGCCCAGACGGATTTCCGTGCAAAGTTTCGGGTGAAATACAGAATTTCGACGCCACCGAGCACATGGATCGGAAAGAAGCTCGACGCATGGCTCGTTTTTCTCAGTTCGCAATTGTTGCCGCCAAGCAGGCAGTCGAAGATTCCGGTCTGGATTTAGATAAAGAAGATCTCGACCGCATCGGTGTTCTAATCGGAAGTGGCTCAGGTGGACTTCCAGAAACCGATCAACAGGCAGAAATCCGCGTTACGCGCGGCGTCGGTCGGATGAGCCCGTACTACATTCCGATGATGCTGGTGAACATGGCTGCCGCTAACATTTCACACAGATTCAATCTCACCGGCTATACAAATACTTGTGTGACCGCCTGTGCAGCCAGTACACAGGCAATCGGCGAAGCGGCCGAGGTTATTCGGCGCGGTTCCGCAGATGTAATCGTTACAGGCGGAACTGAAGCAGGAATTTGTGAAATTGGCATGGGCGGATTCAGCACTATGCGCGCTCTTTCCACATGGGGTGGCGACCCTGCCTTGGCTAGTCGCCCATTCGATAAAGGTCGTGATGGTTTTGCGCCCGCCGAAGGCAGCGGTATTCTCATTCTTGAGAGTCTCGAACATGCAACGACCCGTGGTGCAAAAATCTATGCCGAAATCGGAGGTTGGGGAGTATCGTCCGACGCTTACCATCTCGTGCAACCTCACCCTGAAGGCGTAGGCGCAGCCAAGGCAATTAATCGAGCACTCATAAACGCAGGGGTCACTATCAACGACATCGATTACATCAATGCCCATGGCACCTCGACTCCGATAAATGATGCCTCAGAAACAATGGCGATCAAAGCTGTATTTGGGGAGCAGGCCTACAGTGTCCCGATAAGTTCGACTAAGTCGATGATTGGACATGCGCTGGGCGCTTCTGGATCGCTGGAGGCTATCGCCTGCATCAACACTATCAACGAAGGCGTTCTTCACCCGACAATCAATCAGGATGAGCCGGACCCTGATTGTGATCTCGACTACATTCCTAACGTCGCTCGCGAAGCAAAAGTCGATATCATTCTCTCGAACAGCTTCGGATTTGGCGGTCAAAACGCCTGTCTAGTAATCAAGAAATTTGCGTAATTTGAACACAGATGCAGCCCGACAATCGTCAGCCTGAATTTGATTCAGGTTCTCGGTGCGCTAGTCGACGGAAATCGCCTGCAAAGTAACAGCGCAAGTATTTATCTAGACCGCAAAAACGATCACCTTCGACTCGTCTCGAGTGTGAACTGTCACTCGACTACCAATCTCGAGTACATTGGCGGCACGTCGACGTACACGAAGCAACGTACGTGAATCTAATCGAAGACTGTACTCACTAAATTCACCTTCGAACTCCCTTGCCTCGACCGTCGCTGTCCGTTCATCGCCTTCGGAAGCTGCCGCAAGTTCGAGTTCCGATGCGCGCATTAGGGCTAACACCTGCTGGCCGTCGGACATTGAAGATTCCGTGGTTACTCGCGTTGGGAATACGCCTGCCTCAGTGACAACAACGCCGCCCATGAACACGCCAGGAATCAGATCACACGAACCGATCAGCTTGGCGACCGCCGCCGAAACCGGGTTTTGATAAACCTCTTCAGGTGTACCAATCTGTTCAATGCGACTCTCACCCATTACTGCGATGCGGTCCGAAGTAGCCAATGCTTCTTCGCGGTCGTGCGTTACCAATAACGTTGTAGCGCCAGATTCCCTAACAATCCTTTTGATATCTCGACGAAGTGCGGCTCTCAACTGTCGATCGAGGTTACTGAATGGTTCGTCGAGCAACAATGCCACCGGATTGGTGGCAAGTGCTCTAGCAATTGCCACTCGCTGTTGCTGCCCTCCCGATAGCTCATGCACATAGCGAGATTCGTACCCACTCATTCCTACCATCTTCAATACGGGAGCGATTTTCGAGTTGCGTTCATCAGCAGATAGATATTTGAGTCCAAATTCGACATTGCGCGCAACCGTTAAGTGCGGGAACAGCGCGTAATCCTGAAATACCAGCCCAATTCGACGCTTATCAGGCGGTACGTGAACGAACGATGATCCAACCAGTTGCCCGCCGATGCGTACGTAACCCGATGTCACCTGCTCAAATCCTGCGACAACCCGAAGAGCAGTCGTTTTACCAGCACCACTTCGACCCAAAATGCTGACAAATTCACCGGGGTGTACAAGCAAATTGAAATCACTTATTGCCGGACTATCTGAACCGGGATACCTACACTCAACACCCTGTAGATGAATCACACCGGTCTCGGTTGATGGCAGTATTGGAATCGCCATCGCTGCTGCGGCGGCATCGGAGACTGCGCCCAAAGGCAGGGACAGATAGGCCTGTTTACGGCTCCAAGGCATCTTCATAGCGCACCCTTTTTGATCACTAGTGACCTATCCGACGCTTCCGAGTTGTCACCATGACCACGAAGTGTGAGATACGCAGTTGGTACTCCTGCCACAAGAACCAATAACAACGCCGCCGCCGCGGTTTTAGCAAAGAACGCCTCGGATGCAGCCGACCAAATAGAAGAAGACAGAGTGCGGTATCCGATCGGAGAGAGAATCAGCGTCGCAGGGAGTTCTTTCATCGTTAGTAAGAACACCATCGCTCCACCCGCGAATGCTCCCGGCATCACCAACGGTATCGTAATTGAAAAAATCACTCGCCACTGAGAACTACCCAGACTCTGGGCTGCTTCTTCCACCCGAGGATTAACTTGTAACAATGAACTTCGCAACGCTCCAACACTTGCTGGAAGAAAAAGAACACCATATGCAAAAATCAGCAACCAGATCGATTGGTACAGCGGACGAGCGACGTTAATGCCGAAGAACACCAAGGAAAGGGCAACCACAACACCGGGTAACCCAAACCCGATATAAACCGAACGTTCGAATAATCGACTTAGACGGCTCCTGAATCGTACGGCAAGAATTGCAATAGGCAACGCCGCCAACACGGTCGTAACCGCGGCTAGAAGAGATACATAAAGTGAATTCCGAGCCGGAATCAGTAATGGCAATAGCTCTTGATCGTTTAGTAGACCTCGCACGAGCCAATACGCCAACACACCAACAGGGACGATCAAGCCGATCAATACGGGGACACCAACCACAGCTGCCGCTGCCCATCTCCAGTGTCCCATATCAATCCTTCGAGAAACTCGAACAGCTCCAACTGTGCTTCTGTGATACCCCCCACGGCCACGGGTAAATCCTTCACCCACTAGCAGGAGCACGGCGACAGCCACAAGAAACAAAGACAGGACAGCCGCTAGTGTGCGATCAATAGACGATTCATACTGGGTCATGATCGTTGAGGTAAATGTCTGGTAGCGCAGCAATGCAACTCCGCCGAAATCGCTCAACGTGTACAGTGCCACTAATAGCGAACCGCCAGCAATTGCGGGCCTCAACATGGGCAGAGTCACTGCTCTAAAGGTGTGGATCGGACCGTAACCCATCGCCCGTGCAGCCTCCTCCAACGCGGGATCCATCCTACGAAGAGCACCTCGAACCGTTAATAACACGTACGGGTAAGTCATCAGTACCAGCACCAGAGTCGCACCACCGAGCCCGTAAATATCTGGGATACGGTCGACGCCTAGTCCGGCAAGCCAACCTTGAACTACTCCTTTGGGCGAATACATTTCGATCACGGTCGTCGCCATTACAAAACTGGGTATCACGAGCGGTAAGACCGATGCCACCGCAAGCACTTTTCGAAGCGGAATATTCGACTTCACGGTAAGCCAAGCGATAGGAACTGCGACAGTTACTGAGACTATCGTCACAAGTACGATCAACAGAAAGGTTCTACCAAACACTGCTGCCGTGCTAGTGCGCCAAACGATGTCGGTCCAATCAGGCCCAGCTTCGATAGATCTCACGAACAAGTACACGACAGGAATAAGCGCTGCGAACGCGACAGCGGCCGCAGACGCTAACAAGAGCGCAGGCGGCCGTTTTCCATGGGTGGATTTCCATCCGTTTGAAATAACACCAGAAAAGGTCACGCAGTCACCACTAATATGTTAAGAAGGGTTGCTTTCATTGGAGTTTCTGGCGTGAAAGATTTACACGTTCGATTCAACATGTGCGGGCAGAACGAGTCTACGGCAGCCCTTACGGAAGAGCGCCTACCTCCCGTAGTAGTTTCTGAGTTCCTTCAAGATCAGTTAGTCTGCCAAGATCGATCGAAGGCTTCGTGACATCCGCAAGAGCAGGAAGTAGATTACTAGGTACGGCGTTTTCGTTGAGTGGGAATTCGTATGTTTGGGACGCGAAGTACTGCTGGCCGGATGTGCTGAGTAAGAATTTTATGAATTGTTTTGCAAGGTCTTTATTGTCCGATTCCTTGAGCAGACCAACGCCTGATACAAGAATCAAAGAACCAGCATCCGCAGCCCGGGTGTAGTAGTTACGTGCCGGAAACGATTCACCTTCTTCTGCTAGAAATTGGTGAAGGTAGTAGTGGTTTACAAAACCGACTTCGACCTCGCCTGCCGCTACGGCAGCGACGGTAGGGGTATTCTTCGCGTAGATCCCTGGTTTGTTCGCAACAATACCTTCGAGCCACGCCTTTGTACGTGCCTCACCCCAATCGAGTCGCATCGCTGTAATCATGGCGTGGAGTGAGGCGTTCGTTGGAGCCCATCCGATTCGACCTTTCCACTCTGGCTTGGCGAAATCCTCTATAGAGTCTGGCAGATCCGCCTCGGTGAGTTTGTCCGTGTTGTACACGACCACACGTGCACGTCCAGATGTACCAATCCATTTTTTTTCAGGATCTCTTGCCCACTCAGGGGCTGAATTTAAAATTTCTTCCGGCAATTCTGCAAGCAGTGCATCCACAGCCCCGAGACCGCCTGGATCCTGAGCGAAGAAGATGTCGGCCGGAGTGTTGTTGCCTTCTTCGAGAAGTGTGGCAGCAAGTGGACCTGTTGCTCCGTAATTGACCTGCACTTTTTCACCTGTGACTTCTTCGAAATCAGCAATCAAAGGCGCAATCAAAGATTCACTTCGCCCTGAGTAAATGACTAGCGGCCGAGAATCAGAAGAATTAGCGCCATCACCCGATGCACATGAGATAGCCACAATGGGGATGCCCGAAAACAGCGCGACAACAACTAATACGCGCCAAATACTGGCTCTGCTCTTGCCCATTCCTTGAGTCCCCTCGGTCTTGAAATAACGAGTTGAACACCGCGCTAGAGGGGTTCGTCAATACGTCTAATTTCGTTCGTATACAGAAATCCTGACTTAAACAATACACAATTTGAATGTTCTCGCAAATACCTTTTATACAAAAATAGCGTGGAATTTATCCATACTCACCCACTCGTAAATACTTAGTTGTAAATCGAGTAGCGTTGACACTACATTAATTATTCGTATATACGAATTTTACTGTTCCAAATGAGGCTGCCTAGTAGAACATCCAGCCAATCATTCCGTCAAACACGTCACATCTGAATAACGCACACGTAACGTATAGGCAACTACAATCGTGTCTTACGAGTCCGTTATCTTTCAACGCGGGTTGTGTCTAAAGATTCATCGCATTTTGCACGCACCTGCTCGGCAGACCGAATGTCTAGAATAAAAATCTCATCAAGACAGAACCATAGACTCCTTGTCGCATTAATAGCGGTTCTTGTGGCTTTGCTTGCCACGGCCTGTGACGATTTCTATTCTGATTCCCTCCCGACGCCCGACATCGCTCAGCCGACACCGGCGAATGTTCAAATTGGCGACCCTCAAACCCTGGTAGAAGCCTCAGCTCGCGACGCTATGGCGGCAAGGCTTGGAATTGACCCCACTTCGCCTAAGAAAATCTTGCTCCAGTATGAAACATGGACTGAACAAAATCCTGGTTGCTACCCAACACCGGCATCGATAACTGGTGCGTACCTAATCCCGGGATACCGGCTCTTGATGCTGCAAAATGGCGTGTTCTATGAGTACAACGCTGATGAAGGGGCAGGAACAGGCGCACTCTGTGAATCTACGTTCCAAGTGGTTCCCGCTGAACCTGCTCACTCGATCGTAAAACCTTCAGATTCGGCGACGCCTGACTTCGACATAGTCCATATCCTGCGCTCAGATGAAGATGTTGCAGAATTTAACTCCACTGGATCAGGAATGGCTGTTATAGGAGTGGATGAAATCGACTTCTCGGCAGAGGTACTTGTCGGAGGCTGGGTCAATTCCAGCCCTAACCCAGAAGTAGTCAGAGCCTACAAATCCGAAGAGGGAACATCGATCATTATTGAAATTGCAGTGCCTAAAGAGTTTGAAGAAGAAATCAGCACTGCACCTTCTCAAATATGGGTTCTTGTAGACTCCACTTCACCCGATTCGGCGTATGAATTCATTGTTGTCGATTAATAAATTATGTCGAACGCCAAACCGCATATAAACAATCCCGAGAGTACATAAGTGAAAAGTCCGTTTCGTACTGCCTCTGTGCTGATCGCAGCAATCACAATCATCGCCATAGTTTCGTCTTGCTCTGCAGGCAAGCCGGATGATGCTCCGACTTCGACAACCCAGCCATCAGCAACCGCTCGACCGACAGTTACGCAGATACCGACTGCCACCAACACTCCAGAGCCGACGCCTACCCCTCAGGCAACAGCGACCCCCAGCCCAACACCAACCGCCACTCCCACTCCACAACCGCCGGATTCGTATGTGCAGGAAATGACGAAGCTTTTCACTGAAAAAGGCATCGATTTATCCACCCTGTTTGTGAAGTCAGTCGGAGCCGCTCAATGGCCGACGGCGTCATTGGGGTGTCCTGATTCCGGTACTTACTACGAAATCTCAGACGCTCCTTACACGGGTATAATTTATATCCTGAGTGATGGAACTCGGTCATGGGAATACCACGCTAACGAAGATGATTCATTTGTCGTTCGTTGCAGCGAAATTGAACCGACTTCGGGTAGCCTGACAAATATCGCTTTGGCGGAAGATCTTCGGCTCACGAGATCCGCAACTCTCATGCGGCGAGATTTCTCAACCGATACCTTTGAGGTTCGGAGAGAATTGACCGCAGAGGATGCTGGACGGGTGGCTAACATCCTCAATCAAGATGTGGCCCTTGTTCCGGCTGACACCTGCACGACGATCTTCCGGATCGATTTCGTCACGCAGACCGGAACTGCCGAAATTGAGTTCATCTGTCAGGATGACTACAAAGCGTTCGACGTCTATTGGAACGGCCTTCACGGAAACGCACCGGTATTTGGCTACATCATAGGACCGTACCTTACTGGCAACCCGATCCCAACGCTACCGACCGCCACACCGTAAATAACTCAACATATGACCGATGATCTAGTGAACAGACGGCTAAAAGCGGGGAAGCTTCCACCCGAGCTGCTAGCCCGTTTCCTCGGTGACTTAGTGTCTTCAGACAAAAGAATCCTGCTCGGTCCGGGTGTAGGTGAAGACGCGGCATTTGTATCGTTCGGAAGCACTACTCTCATCGCCAAATCCGATCCAATTACTTTCGCAACCGATCGTATTGGCTGGTACGCCATTCAGGTCAATGCAAACGATATCGCGGCGTGCGGAGGTACTCCAAAGTGGTTCTTGGCCACGCTTTTGCTACCAGAAAATGAACCTGCTTTTACCGTACGAAACATTTTCGCTCAACTCCGTGATGCAGCAAATAAGCTCGGAATCACACTCATCGGAGGACATACCGAGATAACCGTCGGTATATCCCGACCAATAATTTCCGGAACCATGCTTGGCGAAGCTGCTCCATCAGAAACCGTAAAAACATCCTCGGCAAATGTCGGTGATGACGTAATTCTCACCTCAGGCATCGCAATCGAGGGCACCGCAATCATCGCTCGGGAGAGCAAGGGCGAACTGCTCGCCGCCGGACTCTCGCTACCAGTAATTCTCAAAGCAGCAGATTTTTTGGATTCGCCGGGCATATCAATAGTGAAAGCAGCGAAGATCGCCACATCGACTGGGTACGTCACCGCAATGCACGATCCCACCGAAGGTGGGCTTGCAGGAGCCCTTGATGAACTAGCTCGTGCCTCGAACACCGGGATTGCGATTAATGCCGACCATGTACGAATATACCCTGAAACCGAAGCAATCTGCAGAGCTCTCGAGCTTGACCCTTGGGGGCTAATCGCCTCGGGGGCGCTGTTGATTACATCTAGTCCAAATGGCTCTCAGCCCATCATCGATGCGCTCGGTGGCTTTGGTATCCCGGCAACGGTAATTGGCAAGATAACTGGACCAGAGGACGGCCTCACTCGAAATATCAACGGAGCCACGGAACAGCTACCAGAGTTCGAACGAGATGAAATCGCCAGGCTTTACTCAACTTGAATTCATCACTCGCGTATGTCCTGTTATCGCCTAAAATTCACCAAACAATTAGAATGAAATAGCTAACACGATTAAGTAAGCGATTAAGGCTGAACGAGCCATTTCGCTAGTTCACCACCAACCCTGCGATCTATGACAACTACTCAACAGATCGGATCCGCTAAGGATCTTATGCACTTGGTACACAAGTACCTGCCGGCAGATCGCGCCTCGCTTGTAGAAAATGCGCTCAACTACGCGATAAAAGCCCACGATGGTCAAACCCGTGATTCCGGCGAACAGTTCATAGTTCATCCAATCGCTACTGCGTTCCGACTCGCAGAGATGCGGCTTGATGTCACCACAATTCAGGCAGCCCTTCTTCACGATGTAATCGAAGACTGCGGCATCAGCTTCAAAGCTCTTGAATCTGAGTTCGGCACCGAAGTCGCAAAACTTGTCGATGGGGTAACCAAGCTCAAACGCCTCGATATGATCTCCGAAGACGGAGCGATGATGAAGCAAATCGCCACTCCTGAGGCGACTCGAGCGGCATCACTTCGCAAGATGCTCGTTGCTATGGCCGAAGATGTACGGGTTGTACTCATCAAGCTTGCTGACCGTTTGCACAATATGGAAACGCTCGGCCACTTACCAACGCCTAAACAACAGCGAATATCGCGAGAGACTCTAGATATCTACTCGCCACTTGCACACCGCCTTGGGATGAACGACATCAAATGGCAGCTTGAAGATCAGGCATTCCGTTACTTGTTGCCACGACAGTACAAGTCAATATCGCGGCTGGTGAATCGCAAACGTGCTGAACGTGAGATTTATACCGAAGCCGCAGTAAAAGCCATCAGCGACCCATTGGGAAAAGCCGGTATTAAATGTTCAGTTGATGGCAGGGCCAAACATCTTTACAGCACCTATAACAAGCTGCAGCGCTATGAGCGCATGGGCCGCAAGTTCGACGAAATCTATGACCTCATCGCAGTTCGGGTCGTAACTGAATCGGTTGCTGACTGTTATGGAGCACTTGGCGTGGTTCATTCGAAGTGGCGCCCAGTGCCTGGCCAGTTCGACGACTACATCGCAAGCCCAAAAGAAAATATGTACCAGTCACTACACACCTCGGTGCGTGGACCTGGTAATTATCCGATCGAAGTGCAAATACGAACTCAAGACATGCACGATGTTGCGGAAGAGGGTGTTGCATCACACTGGATTTACAAAGAGGGAGAAGACGGCTCTCCAAAGGTCGACAATTTTGAAACAAAGATGTCGTGGCTCCGCCAGTTGCTTGATTGGCAGCGCGAGGTTTCGGGTGATGACGAATATCTAGCGACGGTTCGTACGGACATTTTGCAAGACCAGGTCTTCGTCTACACGCCGAAAGGAGATGTGAAGGATCTTCCAGCAGGCGCAACACCGATCGACTTCGCGTATCGCATCCACACCGATCTTGGGCATAACACCGTCGGCGCAATCGTCAACGGTAAACTCACAGCGCTCAACACTCCGCTCAATAACGGTGATGTAGTAGAAATTCGCAGTGCTCGAATACCACGCGGCCCAAGCTTGGACTGGCTCAATACAGACCTCGGATATCTGATCACCGGTAGTGCTCAAACAAAAGTTAAGCAGTGGTTCCGCAAGCAGGAACGACACAGCAACGTTCGTCGTGGTAACGATCTCCTCAAGAAAGAACTTCGCAGACTCGGTCTCAAATACAACGAAAAAGAGATCGTTGCGAGCCTCGATTATGATGACATTGACGATCTCAGTGAAGCCATCGGGACTGGCCAGATATCCGTTGCCAGGGTGGCTGACACTCTGAATCCAACACCTCACGAGGTGTTCAAACCGAAAGTACAGCATGGCAAGCCACCGACTGACCAGACCAGAGGTCTGATCGTCATGGGTGAACCCGGTCTACTCACAAAAATCGCCAAATGCTGCAGTCCGGTTTACGGCGATGAGATAACCGGATATCTCACACGCGGTCGCGGGGTAACGGTGCACAGGCAAAATTGCACAATCCTGCGAGATACCGAAGATTCTGACCGACACGTACCGGTCGCGTGGGGCCATTACGAGACTACTTACGCTTCACGATTGCAGATAAAAGCCTTTGACCGCGTAGGACTAATTCGAGACATTACGAACGTCGTTTCATCTGAAAACGTCAATATTCACTCGCTCACATCAGACGAAGACGAAAAAACCAATGCCTGTACTGTTTCACTTACGGTGTACACTACTGGGGTAGAGCAGTTAAGTCGGCTCTTTTCCCGCGTGGAAACGATTCCTGGTGTAGATAGTGTCTTCCGGGTCAGCGAAGTGGCGAGTTTGTAGTGATACAAGTTCAAAATATCGCTTAATATCGTTTTTACAGCATTAAGAACAGTTACCAAGGAATATCAATGCC
>JABMNN010000052.1 GCA_013204545.1 Chloroflexota bacterium
GAATTCTTCCGAGACACTCGACACTTCGATATGTTACGGAGCACGGTTTTACCTTCTATCCTTAAACAAAACCCTCGCCCAAAAATCTGGAGTGCTGGATCATCTCGAGGAGCAGAGGCTTACTCAGTGGCCATGATGCTCGAAGAAATTGCTCCAGGGACCAAGGCGCAGATATTCGGATCAGACCTTGACAAAAAAATCATTGCGCAAGCCATTGCCGGTGGTCCATACCCTGATGCCGAAGCGAAGAATATTCCGGCTTCATTAAGGCAGAAGTTCATGGAACAGAAGCCAGATGGCCACTACGTGAATGCAGAAATTCGCTCAAAAGTTAAGTTCAAAGAACAGAACCTTCTGACCGATGTGTTCGATCGTGGATTCGATCTAATCATGTGTAGAAACGTAGTAATTTATTTCTCAGACGAAGCAAAGTTCAGCCTAAATGAAAAATTCAGCGCTTCACTTAAACCTCATGGGATTCTGTTCATTGGCGGTACTGAGACGATTTTGAATCCGAAAGAATTTGGATTAGAACGAGAATCCGCTGCCTTCTACCGGAAAACCACGGCCGTAAATTCTGCCAGCCGGGCTGCATAACGCGAGGGAAGTCAAATGATAAGACTGGCTGCATCACATGCTCAAGTTGGTATGGAACTCGCAAAGTCAATTGTTGATGCATTTGGTAACGCTGTGTGCGACGAAGGCACACGGCTAACTTCCGAACACATTGCCAAGTTGCCGATGTACGGGGTCCACGAAATATTTGTAGCCGACTCTCTGCTTGACGACATTCCGGTTGAACCTCTCGTTCCACCGGAACTCGAAGCAAAGGCTTCGTTTGCTCTAAGAATAGTTCTTGAAGAAGCCGGCTTTGCTACCACAATTGAACCTACAGTCATTGAACAAGCAGTACAGCCAGGTTACGAAATGGCAAAACCATTGTTTCCTCGAGTTATCGGCGAGGTGAACTCAGCTCCGATATCTCCCTCATCAGAATATGACTATCTGATGCCTGCGAGGACGGCGAGTCTGGCAGCGATGCTGGCTGCCCGGATGGGCTTGGATATGGAAACGACAGGCCATATCTGTGTAGGCGCATTGTTAATGGATATTGGTATTTCGAAAATCGCAGCCGGCTCCGAAGAACACCAGTATCAGAAGCATCCAGTATTCAGTTACGTTTTGCTCAAAGATATGCCGTTCATCACTCCTGTCAGTATTTCCACAGTGCTACAGCATCATGAACGACTTGATGGTTCAGGATTCCCGCAAGGCCTCAAAGGCGACCACATCAGTATGGGTGCACGCATAGTTGCGGTCGCCGAAACTTACTACAGCCTGATCTCAGATCGCCCTGGTCATGATCGTTGGGCGCGTCAAGATGCAATGGAATACATCATGGCGTTCGGTGGCGAGCTTTTTGACGCTGCTGTTGTCCAAGCATTTGTTCGATCAGTACCGGCGTACCCGACCGGAATACTTGTTCGATTGAACACCGGTGAAACCGGATATGTGATTGATGCAGCAATTGGACAAATCGGACGGCCCACACTTCGGATAATCTCCGACAAAGACGGTTTCAAAGTAGCTAATATCATCGAGCTCAACCTCACTGACGAAAAACATCGACACCGAGTCGTCGAAGATGCCGTCGAATACGGGTAGAGCCGACCTACGGCAGTAGCGGAATCCACACAGTCCTCTCTTGGGGGCTACCCACTGTAACGATCACTCTTTGCGAGTGAGACTGTAACTATCAGGCCGAATCAAACGAACCGATCCCAGTGATCGGAACGTTCAGTGTTACGGATGGGATTCACTTGGACAACGCCGCAGTCCTTTCACAGGACGCTATTGATGCTCTTCTGAACGCAGCTCCAGCAGTTGTTGAAGACGCGCCTACCACGGCGGAAGTGGACATTGAGGAAGCACCGCCAATCAATCCAGAGTTTAGTAAAAATACTGGTGCAGCAGCCCTCGGAATCGAGGTTAGCGCTCCTACACTCGCTCCAGTACCCATTTCGGCACCGGTTGCTCAGGGGGACTCTCCAATTCCTCCCGCCCCTGTATATCAGCCACTCCCGCCACCTCCACCAATGATTCCACCACCTGTTGTTGCACAACCTGGAAAAGGTGGGGTGACACGGGAAGAGGCCACCGATATCGCAGGGGAAGCGGCAGAGACCGGGATTGCTCCGATTCAGGCATCAGTGTCGAGAATATCCAAACGAGTCGACACTCTCGAAATGGCGCTTGACCAAATAGCGGAACTTGAAGAGGAAATTTCTCGACTCAAGAAGAGGACAGAACCCAAACCAGATCCTAGAGTGCTCAAGCTATTTGATCGCCTGAATGCGCTGGAAGAACGCGCGAAACAATCTCCTGTGTTCGGATTGTACGACAAGTTCGCATGTTCAAGTTGCGGTCACACGGGTGAGGCACAAGTACGGGCGAGGTGTGGACATTGCGATAAAGAAGGATGGTTCGGCAAGAAGTCCAATTCAAGATCGCATCCAGAACATGACGCGCATA
The DNA here is from genome assembly GCA_013204545.1 of Chloroflexota bacterium. GTDB lineage: Bacteria > Chloroflexota > Dehalococcoidia > Lucifugimonadales > Lucifugimonadaceae > Lucifugimonas. The sequence goes on from JABMNN010000052.1 coordinate 2,533, forward strand.
GTAGAGACAGTAAAGGTCATGTTTCTGGAGAGACGCGTGAGCAACGAGAAAAAACCGATGATGTTCTTATGGGACTAGATGTAAATCTGGGACTCTAGGTACGTAGCGAAAAGCCGACAGAAAGTTTACTGGAGTAAAAATGATCAATGTAGTGGTACCGCTCACTCTACCGGCGAAGGAATTTGAAGACACTGGTCACACTGAGCCACGTCCATTCATCCCAGTGTCTGGTCGACCTCTGGTACAACACGTCGTCGAAAACCTTCGTCCGTCCTTTGAACATCAGTTTATTTACGTCGTAGATCCCGAAATAATGACAATGCACCGGCGACGATCTCTGGGAATTTCATCCGACTCGCAAGTGGTTTACAGCTGGAGTGCTCCACGCACGATGGCAGCCGCAACATGTATGGCACGCGAATCCATAGATATGAGTGAACCATTGGTCATTGCAGCCTGCGAGCAGTTTATTGATGTCGACCTCAATCGTTTCTACATTGCCGGTATGGACGTAGGAGCCGACGCTACAGTTCTCACATTCCCTGGTGACCGCACTCCAAAGTACTCGACTTCAATGGTTTACAAAAACCGAGTGGTCGAAATGTCGGAACACCGCGTAATTTCTGAAATGGCGAACGCTGGCATTTACTACTTCAAAGACGCTCAGACATTCTTCGATGCTGCTATCGAGGCTCTTACTCGAACTGAAGTTGAAGATTCAACACTGACCATGTCTGGAATCTTCAACGCCCTCATTGAAGCCGGGGCCACCGTGGTTCCATGCCCCCTACCAGAGGGAGCATTCAAGCCACTTCACACTTCGATCGATCTCAGATTCCTCGAGGCTCGAGTCGGCCTTCAGACTCAGCGATCTGCCTAAAGTGACAAATAGTTCGGCCACTCGGCAAGACCGTTCATCGTCACGACTATCAACGGTCATCCGCCATTTTGCAGCAACACTAGAGCCGGGTTCTCTTTTGAACTAGGGTTTAGTATCTCGTGGGCTACCAATCTATTTGGTAGCATCGGCCTCGGTACCGGCCTCAGACCAGACACCCTCAACTGGATATCCTGCCTTTTCCCAATCGAGAATTCCGCCCTCGTACCGACGAACGTTCTCATAGCCGTTACTGGTCAGCATATGGTAGGCAAACTTACTTGAAGGACAGTTCGGGTCAGAGCAATAGACAACAATTTCGTCCGACTTATCCAACATAGCCATCCCTTGTTGAGGATTACTTATGTGGAGTGATCCAGGAATATGTTTCGCCTGATATGCCCACTCGCTCAACGCACAAACGAGTCGAAATTCGTCTCCTCTGTCGAGTTTTGCTTTAAGTTCATCGCGGGCGATCAAGTTCATTCTGATTTCTCTTTTTCGAATTATCGGGCCAGCCACTTCGTGAGACTCTACGCCCGATTGAGATTATGTGTCAGATTTACCAGCCAGCGATTGAATGGACGCAGACGTAAACTGACTCGATCAATATCGTACTTGAAATTCTACCGAGAATCGCTTCTACCGTACTGACAATAAATGTGATGGAAATATCGGAGTCAGTCCTATGAGCCACCGTCCCAAAAATGTTTAGGGTTGTCGACCATCAAGGCATCAATCTGACCTTGACTCGCACCCAACTCTGTCAGCATTGGGAGCACATTTCGTGTGATGAACAGATAATTGTCAGGATTCGTTAGAGGACGTTCTGTCAATCGTTGCTTAGTCATCATCGTTGCAGCCACACTCCAATCGTGGCTGAGCATCATCCTCGTCCCGTAACCGGCTTGGATAAGCTTGAACAGAACCTCCGTTCTCTCCTGCCAGGTAACGCCCTGCCCTGGATAACGATCAAGCCCTAACCAAGCTCCTTTATCCATCAGCCCCGTCAAGTAACCGATATCAGTTGAATCGTTGGAGTGGCCAATGCACACACGGTTTAAATCGATGCCCTCATCGGTAAATATTTCAATTTGTCTTTCGCCAACGCGGTTTTTTGCCATTGTGTGGGTATATATCGGCACATTGGTCCGTTGGTGAGCTCGTGCCGCTGCTCGCAAAATTATTTCGCCAGCTTCCGAAACTTCCGGTTCGTTAGCTACCTTAATGACCCCAGCTTTAATGCCGGTTCCCTGAATACCAGTTGTTATTTCTCGGACGTACAAAGGTGCGATTTCGTCTGGGCTGGATGCAGCGAACGATCGTGGAATGTCAAGCCAAGTACCAGTGGCGACAACCACATTTACTCCGCTGCCTTTTGCGACTTCCTCAATTACTCGGACGTTTCGACCAAGATCCATAGTTGAAAGATCGATGATCGTATCGACTCCTTCGGCTTTCGCCTCTGAAAGTTGCCGAATACCTTCTTCAATCGCGAACTCTTTGTCGATGAATTCTGGAAATGTATCTTCGATTCCAGCCGAAGATAGCAGAATGTGCTCATGAGAGAGTGTAAAGCCTAGTTCGGAAGATTCCCTAGGTCCGAGAACAGTATTCACAATCGACAAATTTTGCTCCCTAATCCTGAATTATCGCAGCCACGATATTCATGCACTGAAGTAAATCAGTTTCAGTTGTTTGGCGCAATGCTCACGACCAGACCCGGCATCGCAGCTAATCGAACGGTGCGGTGCCAAGCTACTTAAACATTAACATTTAGAGTCTATTTCAGGAATACCAGTTCGGTCGCACCTTCTAGTTCTGTGGTGAGATTAGGGTGAAATACATACCCTTCAGGGTGGGTAAACTCAGTCAGCAAATCCAGTGCCAATTTAGAGGATCCAGCAACATCAGGATTAGCCACCAGATGACGAACAAGCGCGCCTTTGAGTGCTTTCGACCAGTGACTGACTGTCACTAATCGCCCACCCTTTCCAGTTTCCAAAAATTTCACCGTATATCTGATACTGCAGCCGATCTTCGAGGCATCCCATGCAGCACTGTGTTCATTAGGCAGTAAATCCCAAATTACACCGTAGTCGGCTGTGGTGGCCAGTGATTTGGTAACCATCGGTTTCCAGATCGCAGCACATGTCATATTCCGGCGAAGCTTGGCACCCATCTTCAACTTGTATTTCGGAATCAAATCGAAAGGCCGAACTGCTCCAAACAATCCCGACATGATGATTATGTTTTGATCAAAGCACAATTTTTCCGCTTCATTTAGCGATTGATAGTCGATCGCATCGTACATAACTCCGGTGTAACGCTCGATTGCAGGGAGTGTCGGAGTGGAGCCAAGCTCAACATTGTCGATTAGTGCCTTTTCCAAAGCAACACCCTTGACTCCCAGCAGATTTTGAGCGACCAGCGGCTTTCGACTGAGTTGACCGAGTGCTTTGATCATCAATGCCCTTGCTTCGTTCAATTGTTCAAATGAAAGTGACTCGAGAACGAGCGGGGGGCTGTCACCACCAGACGATTTACCTTCAGATGGTGGAAGCAGGATTAATGGAGAAAGAAACATTAATCAGATTGTATTCGACTAGACTCTCTAGGGGCGTATGAAGTGAAGAAGTGAACTTACGAACACACAACCCGGTGCAAGACAGGGTGTTTCGATGGAATTTAAAAATATTCCAATTTGGTTGACTGTCCTGTCTGCTGTTGGAGATGACAGCGCCTAGAATGCTCGGCATTTCTTGGAAAAAAACAGAATTTAACAATATCCAAATCAGATGTTATTAGGTTCTACTAGGATCCAGACATGAGGCACTTTCAGGACTAACTGACTCAATTACATGGGTGTTATGCTGCGCTACGTTGAGTTCTGTCTGAACACGTGTGAGCAGTAACCCGATTGACAAGGAGCCTCCAAATGCTCGTAATTGATGGCGATTACCCAATGGCCCTCGCAGTAAAAATGAACCGTGACCTGACACTTCCACTCGACCAGGTAAGAACTGCCCCACAGCTACCCGGCTCGCTACCCAACCGAGACGATTCAGAAACCATGTGCTCATTACCCGAAATGCGGCGAGGTGGAGTGGCCGCTGCTCTGGTTAAAGTAGTAGTCGACCAACACCGCGACAGCGCACCCATGCCCGGTGGTCCCCGAAGCGATGAATTGTCTTATGCGCTTGGACAAGGGCAGATGGCCTACTACCGCATACTCGAAACCAGAGGTGAAGCGCGAATACTCCGAACCTCCTCCGATGTCACCGAGCATATGCAGCAATGGGAAAACGCTGTGACCCACGATGACCTACCAGTAGGCTTCTTTCTGGGCATGGAGGGAGCCGATCCCATCCTGTGGCCACAACAAGTCCATGAGTGGTATGCCGACGGCCTCAGAGTTATCAGCCTCGGACACTATGGACCCAGCCGATACGGACACGGCACAGGGACTGGAACCGACGGTGGGTTATTTGAACACGGCCCGGAGCTACTTCGAGAAATGGATGCCTGCGGTATGATCCTGGACATCACTCACACCGCAGATGAAACCGTCCGTCAAGCACTCGACATCTTTAACGGCCCCATCCTTGCGAGTCACCAAAATTGCAGAGCGATCGTACCAGGTGAACGCCAAATGACCGATGAATTGCTGAAACGTGCTATCGAACGAGGCGCAGTCATCGGAGCTTCAATGGATACATGGATGCTCACGAGAAACGTAGAAAAAGACTGGAGTGGCAAAACGCCACAATCGCGAGCCGATCTGTTCAAACCTGAGGACGTAACTCTTGAAGATGTCGCCGACCATATCGAACACGTATGTGAGCTGGCGGGTAACACACTACACGCCTCAATAGGCGGCGACACTGACGGACAAGGTGGAGCTATCGGAGCACCCCACGACGTCGATACTATCGCCGACTACCAGAACATGGCTCAAGTGCTCGGAGAACGCGGTTGGAGCACTGGTGACATCGAAAACATCATGTGGCGGAACTGGAAAAGATATTTTGAAGAATTTCTACCCAACTAACGCGTAGAACGACCTTCGCTGAAAAATACAGAAGGTGATTTGAGTTAGAAGACAGCGCTAAAAAAGAGTCTAAATCACAGACTTTGAGCATAGCTAAGAATCGGGAAACCATACGTTATGCTAGGAATCTGATATCAAACTGAATGAGAGAGCTCACTTGCATATTTATGAATTGGATACACCGGCGGTAGTGATTGACCTAGACGTACTCGAGAAGAATATCGAAGATATGGCAGCCCTCTGTCGCGAGCTCGGAATCACACTACGCGGGCATACAAAAAGTCACAAGAATCCGGAAATTGCGAAGATGCAGGTCGCTGCGGGTTCAAAAGGCATCGTGTGCCAAAAACTTGGCGATGCAGAAAATATGGCCCGAGCTGGCCTCGACGACATTCTAATGACGTACAACATCGTTGGCAGACAAAAAGTCAGACGGCTTACCGAACTGGCTCGATACCGACGTATGACCGTTACGGTCGATTCGTTGGCTGTTGCGTCGGGGATTTCAGAACAGGCGAAACTAGACGGAGTGACAATCGGGGTTCTTGTTGAGATTGACACAGGCGGAAAACGTACGGGGGTTCAATCTCCAGCTGCAGCCGAGGAGCTTGCCAAGCACGTGCAGACGCTTCCAGGACTAGAATTACGTGGACTAATGACGTACCCAAGTAGGGTGTCGTCAAAGCCCATTATTGAAGACGTTGTTGAACGTTTCAAAAAGGCAAAATTACCGTTGGACATTATCAGCGGTGGCGGCACTGGTGAGGAGTGGGAATCTAAAGAGCTAGGATTCACCGAACACCGTAGCGGTTCGTACGTCTACGAAGGCTTGAGTCGCATTCAAGGCTCCAGCGGCAACGACGGTCTTTCGGCAGAACGATGCCCACTTCGCGTTGTTACTACCGTAGTGAGCGTGCCGACTGCGGATCGACTCGTTATCGACGGCGGTATGAAAACTTTCCGATTATTCCCATCCATGCCATATGGATTGATTCTCGAAGACCCTAAGATTAAGTTCTCGGGTATGTCCGTGGAGCACGGTCATATCGATACTAGTGGGTCGAATCGAAAATACTCAGTAGGCGACAAACTGACCGTGATACCCACCTACCAAGAGGGGGTTACTAACTTGCACGATGAGATAGTATGGGCAAGGAATGATCAGGTCGACAGAGTGTGGCGGAACGACGGTAGAGGGAAGGTCAAGTAACAACCCACGTCGACTTACTCAGATGATTGAGCGGTTCTGAGTAAGTCTCATAATCCTCGGCCAGTTCTCACTTACCGGCCGATAAATACTTCAATAATTTCTAGCTAAATTTCCACCTTATGACAGGCAATCTGCCGGCCATCACTGAAAGTGCGTGGCATAGGGATCTCGACAGAACACCTTTCATCCGCAATAGGACACCGTGTATTGAATACACAGCCCTTTGGCGGGTTGAGTGGACTTGGCATGTCACCTTTGAGCACCACTCGTTCCCGTTGACGCTCCACAATCGGGTCGGGGATTGGCACCGCTGATAGTAATGCCCGCGTATAAGGATGTTGTGGGTCGCGGTAAATAGCGTCAGCATCTCCCTGCTCAACCACATGTCCCAAATACATCACTGCTACACGATCGCTCACGTGCCGGACAACAGACAAGTCGTGCGCAATGAACAAATAAGTAAGGTTCTGCTCAATTTTCAGTCGATCGAACAAGCTAATAATCTGCGCCTGAATCGATACATCGAGTGCAGATACAGGTTCGTCGCATATGAGCAGGTCCGGCCCCGACGCCAATGCCCGAGCAATGCCAATTCGTTGCCGTTGCCCTCCTGAGAATTCGTGAGGGTACCGTTTGGCCATTGACCGGTTCAATCCCACGGTGTCAAACAGTTCCATCACACGGTCTTTGATCATCGATCGCTGTTCATATAATTTATGAACCAACATCGGCTCAGCAACAATGTTACCGACAGTCATTCTAGGATTAAGCGATCCGTAAGGATCCTGGAACACCATCCCAATCTTCTGGCGAAGCTTGCGCATTTCCTTACCATGCAGACCAAGAACATCTTCACCTTTGTATCGGACGCTTCCTCCGGTGGCATCGTTCAGACGCAATATCGCCCGGCCCAAAGTTGTTTTACCTGACCCGGATTCTCCCACAAGACCGAGTGTTTCACCGTGCTTTATTTGCAGGTCAACCCCGTCAACAGCTTTGACTTCACCAACAACTCGTTGAATTATGAGGCCGCGTCTCACCGGAAAGTAGACCTTCAATTGAGTCACATCCAAGATCGGATCCGTATTGTCTGTCTCGACAGATGCCGAACTCACAGGTTATATCTCCTAGATCTATTGGACATTGAGTGCAACCGACTGATGCTCAAAACAGGCAACTTTCTTTCCTGACGAAGTTTCCTCCAGTAAAGGGCTTTCTTCGAAACACTTATCGACAGCCCATCCACAACGTGGACTAAAAGCACAGCCACTCGGCAAATTAGTGAGGTCAGGTATTTCACCTGCGATCGGAGCCAGAGGTGTTCCTTTTTCGGAATCAAGTCGAGGTACCGAGCGGAGAAGTCCTATTGTGTAGGGATGTCGCGGTTCAGTGTACATTTCAACTGCCTCACCGACTTCTCGTAGCTGCCCTGCATACATCACAGCCACTCTGTTCGCATACCTCGCGACGATTCCAAGGTTGTGGGTGATTATCAGTAGTGCCGTGCCTGACTGTTCCGTAACATCTTTCATCAGGTCTAATATCTGAGCCTGAATTGTTACATCAAGTGCCGTGGTAGCCTCATCTGCGATCAATAGCTGTGGCGTACATGACATCGCCATAGCGATCATAATCCGCTGCCGCTGACCACCGCTAAGCTGATGTGGGTACTGTTTCATTCTGGTCTTAGCATCGGCGATACCCACCATATCTACCAACTCAACAGCCCGATCATTTGTGGCATTTTTTGAGAGATCGGTGTGAATTCTCAAAGCTTCCGTTAACTGGGACTGGATTGTGAGTACCGGGTTTAGTGAACTCATGGGCTCTTGGAAAATCATCCCAATCTTGGAACCGCGTATCTCTCGCATTTCTCTACCGGAGAGTTTCAACAGGTCCACACCATTAAATTCGATTTTCCCCGAGACTATTTCACCTGGGGGATTCGGTATCAAACCCATGATTGACAGAGCGGTAACACTCTTCCCGCACCCGCTTTCACCAACGAGCGCAAAAGTTTCACCCGGTTGCACTTCGAAAGAAACGTCATCGACAGCTTTTACCAACCCGCCTTCAGTGCGGAATTGGGTTTGCAAATTTTCTACTTTTAAGAGAGGTTCAGTCATTCAATGTCACTCATACAGTCAAACTATTTCTACTGTTGTGCCGCAGTAGTTTTGAGTCGTCCTCTCAACCTCGGATCGAGATGGTCACGGACTGAATCCCCGATCAATACAACCGCAAGCACCGTCGTCGTAAGGAACAATCCGGGGAAGAACGAAATATGGAACCCGACCTGTATATATCCCTGACCGGTGGCGATGATGTTACCCCAGCTTGGCACATACTCAGGAACACCGGCTCCCAAGAAGCTCAAACTCGCCTCTGCGAGAATGGCCGAAGCCAACGTAAACGTCGCCTGGACGATGATGATGCCCACAATATTAGGAAGTATGTGTAAAAGTAAGATTCGTGGGATAGGTACTCCAACTGCCTTGGCAGCCTCGACATATGTCGATTCTCTCAAACTTAATACAGCACCACGAACGAGACGTATCTTGCCTGCGGTTGCCGTTACCGACAGGGCAATTATCACGTTACCGACACTGGGCCCTATTAACGAGATTAATGCCAATGCCAGAAGAATAGTTGGGAACGCAAGGAAACCATCAACAAACCGCATCATAACTGCGTCGAGAATACGGAAATAACTGATGACCAGAGCGATTCCCACCCCAAGCACGGTCGAAATCAATGTGACAGAAAATCCGACTAGGAACGACATTCGTGTACCGACAATCGTCCGGTCAAATACATCTCGTCCCCAGTTGTCGGTACCAAACCAGTTATGGGAATTAGGAGCGAGCATTCGGTTCACAGGGTCAGTACGTTCGTAATCGGTTCGTGCCAGCGTAGGTGCAAATACGGCCAAGAACAAACCCACGAGTAATACCGAAATAGCAGCGGCAAGCACCAAATCACGTTTAGCGGCTCTGTACGTCGACCCGAACATGCCTTTCAGGCGGGTCGAGAAGGGTGGAGCCAGCTCCCACTCGTTCGAGGAATCAGAAATCACCGCCATATTAGTACCTTATTCTCGGATCTATGTACGCATACAGGATATCGACAATCAGATTGACACCTATGAGCACGATCGCAACGACCATAAGCAGAGCTTGAATAATCGGGTAATCTCGTCGGACTATTGCGTCGACGAGCATCCGCCCCAGACCCGGAATAGCGAATATTGTTTCCGTAAGCACGAACCCGGTGGCCAGTCCAGCGATCGAGGCTCCTATCACGGTAGCAACGGGAATGGCAGAAGGCCTGAAAGCATGTCGGAGGAATACGGATAATTCTGATGCGCCCTTCGCCCTCGCGGTTCTGATGTAGTCCTCACGTAGCACTTCAAGCATGGCTGATCGAGTTATTCTAGAAATAAACGCAGACGCGAGAATGCTGTTAACCATTACTGGCAAGAACAGGCTGTGAATGTGAGCGAACAATCCGTCTTGTATCGGTGAATAGCCGATCACAGGGAACCACCCAAGGTTCACAGCGAATATCCATATAGTTAGAAATGCCAACCAAAAACCCGGAGTAGCAAAACCTAAAACGGCGAGAACCATCAGGTTACGGTCTAAGCGTGACCCTGCTTTCCATGCTGCCAGCATTCCGGTAGTGATCCCAATAATTGTGGATAACACTACGACTTGGAACCCGAGTGAAAGAGTTGGTTGGAGTCTCGGTGTAATTAGCTCAGTGATCTCTCTCCGCGAAAAGTAAGACGTTCCGAGGTCACCGTGAAGTAACTTCCAGAACCAGTCACCCATCTGAACAGGGAACGGTCGATCAAAACCTAAGTCAGCGCGAATTTGTTCAAGAATTTCGGGAGTCGCCTCATCGCCAGCAATGATAGCTGCAGGGTCACCCGGTCCAATATAAACAAGCGTAAACGTGATCATCCCAACCATGATTATCACAGGGATCGACACAAGAATGCGCTGGGCAATATAACGCCACAAAGTAAGTTAACCAGTCCCTTTAGTGGGCACAGTGTGGACTGTGCAGTGTTTCAATCACGTCGCTTCGATTTACTCGGAACAGACGATGATTCGCAAGCCGGGGGAGCGAAGGTATTTTGTATAACCTCGCCCCCCCGGTGCATAACGAACTTTCAAGTCTACTAGTCGTCCAATTGACTACTCGAAGAACTTATCGTAAGGCTTTTGTCCGCCAGGGTTTCCGTGCAACCCATTAATGTTCTTGTTGGCTGCCCAGTTATCGTAGAACTCACCCACTTGGAGGAATATTGCATCCTCGTAGAAGTAGGCCTGCATCTCATCCATCAATGCTTTGATTTTCGTTTGGTCAGTCTCACTAGCCAACTCTTCGAAGATCCGCCTCTGGGTTCCATCGGTATCGCTGTAGTGGTTGAACCACGCATCGAATTGGATCTCACCGAACCTCATATGCCCAATAGGCCCGGTTCGTACTGAGTCTCCGCTCCATGTGTGGAAGAACTCCCAACGATCTGGAGTCGCTCTGTCCTGAACCATAGTGGCCCAGTCCATCACTCTTAGATCGACTTTGAATCCGATGTCTTCCAGAACCTCACGGGTTACCTGAGCGGCACCGTGTGCAGGTTGACGATCAGCAGGATCCATCACACGAATCGTGTAACCCTCATAACCGGCGTCCTTCACAATTTTGCGAGCGTCTTCTACGCGTTGGGCGTAGTAACGCCCTTCCATACCTGCACTCGACTCCCAAGCCGTTCCACATTTCATCAGCGATCCACACAGGTTGATTCGATCAGGTGTACCAGCCGCTGCCAGTAATGCCTTCTCGTTGTCGTATGCCATCACAACAGCTTGCCGCAATTGTCGTCCCCAAGTTGGGTCGTTGAATGGCGGAATCTGGTAGTTAAAATGCCCCAATAGCCTGTTTGGCGGGTTGGCGATCAGTTGTACGTTCGGGTCTTCCTTCAATCTAGGAAGTAAATCCTGCGAGAATTCCTGAACAACGTCTACTGCATCAGTCTGCAACGCAGCAACGCGAGTCGCTTGGTCTGGAATTTCTATGTAAGAGACACGGTCAAAGAACGCTGTATGCGCACCTGCTTCACCGTCTGTTGCGTCTGAACTGGATGAGTAATTCTCATATGGAATTGCCGTCCAGCGATCGCCAGGAGTCCAAGACTCAAACCGGTAAGGACCAGTGCCAATCGGAGTACCCGGTGCCGACTCTGTCGCCGGAAGTGAATACCAAGATTCAGTCACAATTAGCGGAGTAAAGTTCTGTGGACCCAGGGCATCTAATACCAGACCAGTCTGGCTAGTAAGGTTGACGCTGAACGTGACATCACTCTCTTTTTTGATGAAGTCATCGAATGAAGCTGGTCCGAATGATTCCCATACCAACTTAAACACCGGAGCTCTCTCGCTCTGGCGACGCAGTGTGCCAATCACTTCATCCGTGGTCAGAGGGGTTCCATCATGGAACTCAACACCTGATCGGATTTTGAATGTCCATTTCAAGCCGTCGCTGCTCACGTCCCAGCTTTCAGCAAGCATATTGCCGAGTGTGTTGTCCTCTTTGTAAGCAAATAAGCCTTCAAGGATCAAACTTGCTACGTTTGCCGTTGAAGAAGCAGTGGTCCAAAGCGGGTCGAATGACTGCACACTACCAACTGAAGACACTCTCAGGTGTCCACCCTTCTTGGCGTTTACCGCAGCCATGGCCCGGTCTTCCAGGGTCGCCGTCGGCGTGGCTACGACTGTTATCGTATCGCCTTTTTCCGTTACGATAACGGTCTGGATCACTGTTTCAGTCTCTCCACAGGCCACGATCGCCAACGCCGCTGCACTTACCAGCAGCAACATAAGCCATGGATATCGAACTCTCCACATATAAAGTCTCTCCTATATCTTGACAAACACTCATGACCAATTCGTCAGGTGTAATCAATTGCGAGAATAACCTTGGTTCACTCGCAGTGTCGAGACTCTACCGCGTCCCTACGCGCAAAGCAATACAAAAATACAATTTACATTTGGTTAGTTCGTGCATTCACTGACACACAGCGGTGCGACACAACGAATTTTAAAACGAAGACAGCGGTTAATCGAATCCGAAATACCTGCAACATCAAGCTCTGTCCCACGGATGCGTAAATGTGGGTTGGTTGACGTACCTCTCCAGTCGGATCACGATTTTTGAGACTGTACTCGGTCGTAGTTCTACTGTGAACAATGGACTAGCCACCGGGTACTCGTCACCGTCAAGCTCAACCGAAGTAACCTGATGTTCGCCGTAAGCACCCGCTTGGACGATCACCCTCCTGCTGCTAACTGGGCTGATATTCGCGAGCGAAAGAGTCGTTGTCGTATCAGTCATGCCCTCCACTAGTGCTGCCACGTCTTGAGGAATTCCGGCACGACGTTCCGTTGGGTCGAAATAGCGAACTCTTGCATGAAGTGGCTCGCCATATCGTGGAGTCAGAGCACCCATCATTATTTGAGTTAAACAGGTCTCATTAGCAGTATTGAACTGGAGTGTATTGTCTGAGAGCCGTGTGTCCTGAGAAGACGTATCCGCAGCCACGCCTTGCATCTTGTGACGAATCGACTCGAACTCCTGTTCCATCGTCGTTACAGGAAATTCAGATAGGTCTCCGTCAAGGAACTCCAGCCACTCAGATGGTGGTACAAATTTTCGGTCTGCCGGATCCATCGACCAATAGTAGGTATCCAACGCACCTTGGCTGTACGGCAATTCGTCAAATCCGTACCAGCCGTCATCTCCATGCATGTGTGGAAACAGCGTTTTACCATCTATTTTCTTCGCGTTAGCGTTGACCGAATCGAGCATCTTCCGCCACACATTGATGTACGATCGATCACCGGTGATCAGCAACGCATTACCGAAACCTGCTATACCCCTGTATAGAGCATTCCTGTCCGACAGTTCGCCGGTCTGAGGTACGACCACCGTGAAACCCCAGCCATAGCAACCTCCGTACCATTTACCGTCGCACTCACCGCCAATCGTACCGTCTAGCCCGATGTTGCTTGGTAATATCTCATCGTTATCTTTAGCGCGTTGGGCCCATGCGTTAACGTATTCCAGCAGCCAATTTCTGTACTTCTCATCTCCTGTTGCCATGTAGGCATTTACCGCCAACGTTGTCGCAGCGAGGTTGATCGGATGATCTCCGACCACGTCGGTATATTCCTCAAAATGCTGAAGCATCTCGTCGAAATTTCGCTCACCGTGCGCCGCGTCGAATCTACCATCGGCTTCAAACGGATCACCCGCCCAATCGAGAGCAGTTGCCTTTCGCATAAGTGGACCACGGCTACCGTTAAACAGACTGCGGATGATTTTATGTTCAGGATCATAGTTTTTGGCCTGTGAATCTTCGTCCATGTAAAGACCTGCGTACCGTCGAACCCGAATCATAAACGCGTCGTCATTAGGGTCGGATAATCCTTGGAGATTGAACACACTCATACTCTCTCCATGATGAAACCAGTCGAGGCTAGCTGGAAATTCCTTGTAGAGCATCCCATCTCGGGCTAACTCGACCTCAACCGTTTTTGCCTCTGTATATTGGAGGAGATGACCTTCCCACCCCAATTTGTACATTCCGAGAATGGAATCCGATGCTCCGAGTGCGTGCAATACCGGCCAACCTGCGAGATTTTCGATGGCATCATCCGATCCATCGTTCCCCCCCCAGCGTGGCATACAACGTAAGTAGCCTCGGTCGTCAAAATATTTTTTAAAAATCCGCTCACATGCTGCCGTTTGTGCCTTAATAAGCTCACGTTCCAGCAATGCCCAGGCAGGTGGCGCCTGAGGTGTATCGATTGTAAGTAGCAAATTGTTCATAGCATTTACCAAAGTGAGTTCCATTCATACTCTTCAGACCGTGATCGGCGGGATTCTAGCAGCAGTACATCGAATGATTGAGTCACCCTACCGCCAATTTATGCGTCTTGGTGTAACGGATCGTCAGCCCACAATGTCATCAGCAGAGACTGGTTAACGACGTAAGTTGTTGCGGTAGACAGCAAGAGCATTGCCGCCGAGAATCCACGTTTTGTCCTCAGTCGTAAAGAACGAAATCAAATCCTTCATTACGAGCAGTTCGTAGTCGGTCGCGTAGATCAAATTGTGCGGACAGAAAGCATCGTATGACTTTTCTAGATACGGCCACATATCCCTGTATGGCAGCTTCTGCCTGGAGGGGTTGAACAGAGATGTCCTGATGTACACGTTCGGGTACCGATTCAACCCCATCAACTGCTCGAAGCCCTCGGAGTCAGGGCGAGTGATGTCGATCATGGCGAAGTGGTCCACGACGATATTAACACCCGGAAAACGATTCGCCATGTCGGCAATTTGGGGCACCTGATGAGGCGCAGCAAAAATGTTGAACACCGCACCTAACTCTTCAGCTTTTCGCCACAGCGAGTACGATACAGGATCATTTATCCACTCGACATCTGGATCGTAGATTGGGCTGAGTCGCAAGCCCGAGAGCCCGTCTTCACGGACAAAGGCGCTCGAGCCTAGCCGGATTCTCAGGATCGTGCGGAGAATGCAAACGATAACCTACAAGCAATCCCTCACCGGTGAACTTCTCTGGATATGTACTTACGCAATGTGTGGTGTAACTGTTGTAGCGGCCGTAATAACAGACGTGGCTAATGACCGTTTGGTCGATTCCATACGTGGCCATACGTCCGATCAAATGTTCCGCTGATTCGTCGATGACCGGCATATTGTCTGGACACGTGGCATGTGCAGAGACCAGTGGGAATCGCTGATCTCCAACAACCCAGGCGTGGGCAGCAGCATCGATCACAGGGGTAGCGGAGTTAGGTGGGGTTGTCACGATGGCTACGGGTTTTTTCGGCACTGTCACCCGTTACATCTGTCTTGCTTTAATTGGACTCAAGCGTCGTGGTGTTTTCAAAAGTGGAAATCTGATCCAAATACTCAGTTGCCTCTTCAATAGTAAATTTACACATCAGAGTTCGAGCGAGTTATGTACTCCGAACAAACCGTTCAAGGTGGTTTGCCTATTTCGCAGCCTAGTTCGCTTCCACACACCCATTGAAGGCAACAAGATCGGCAGGGCTTAAGCCCTCACAATACTCCTGAGGTGTTTTGAAAGCACCGGCCAGCATAGACCATATAACCATCAGTATTGCAACCACATATATTGCCGTCCGCCATCTATTTAATATCGATTTTGATTTTGGCGATATTAAACGTACCCACCATCTGCGGTTACCACGCAGCCTTGGTTCTGAGTTGTCCACGACGACGAGGATCACAAGCGCGAATGCACCCAACACTCCCCCGACCATAGGAGTCCCAGATGTTGCAGCACCGATAGCTCCGGCCGCAAGCCCCACGCTTATCCAGATCAGCACAACCTCATAGCGATACCCTAACCTAGCCCACCAAGGCATCAGGTGTTCCCAAGTTTTGCCAAGACTATGGAGCGATTTTGAAAATCTTTGCTCAAGTTCTCCACTTTTAAACAGAGGAAGAAAAAGTCTCGGATCTCCGTCCGCTCTTCTCATCAATTTGAGGAACAAACTCTCGTTTTTATTGACTATTGCTTTGAATAGTTCCCAATCTCCGAGTGCGGCGGCCGTTTCGAACTCCGTAATCTGTTCAAATTGTCTTTCGAGATCGCCTTCGTGGCGTGCATCGACATCGTACAGATTAGATAATTTTGATTCTTCGGTAGAGTGATATGACATTTATCGTTGAGGACAAGATGATCTAGTGGTAGCCGATGTTAAGTTGGCACCTGTTCAGGAAGATCGGGAAGTGCCGAATGGTTTTGCGTCAAAATGAATCATAACTAGCAACACCGCTTTCAATCTGATTGATTCTGTCAGAACTAAGCGCTGACACAATGATTTCGTCGATCTGAATACATGGCAAATCCCTGTTTTTAAGCTGACAGATCGGTCATTAGAGTCGACCATTTGTTGGTAAATATCTTCCGCGAACTTCCGCCGGGACATGTTCACCGTGTGTGGCACCGACTCTCAAATAATTTCGTAGTTCATCGAACGCGTTACAGAAACGACTGGCTGACTCGAACTGTTTGAACCCGAGCATCGGGTAATACCGTTGCTTGATCGATCGATGATCTTGCTCGATAAGGCTGTTCAAATACTGGTTGTGTCGATGCAAGACCTTACGACCGGCGATCGATCGAATTGCCTTCGTGTAGGCAGGATGTTTATCTGTCATCATACGCTGTGGCTTCCGCCCTGCACTATCGATTAGTCGCCGCAAGAAACGTCGAGCTGCATGTTTGTCTCGGTGCTCACTCAACATCGAATCAAGTAGATTTTCTTCTCGATCTATGGCTCTATAGAGATATCGCCAGCGGCCACTGACTTTGACGTAGGTCTCGTCCAGATACCAGGAATGACCAGCTCTGTACCTCGACGTTTAGCACGAAGATTCTCACTAACCAGCGGCGCAAACCTGAACTCCCAAAGCCGTATGGTTTCGTGACTGACTTCGAATCCTCGTTGCAAAAGAAGTTCAGCAACGTCACGGAATCCGAGCTTGTATCTCAGATGCCAGAAAACAGAGAGTAAAACGATATCGTTCGGAAACTGAAGATCGTTGAACTGTGTGCC
>JABMNN010000053.1 GCA_013204545.1 Chloroflexota bacterium
CATCTCACTATGGTCGAATCTGCCCGATTGAGACACCAGAAGGACCAAACATTGGTCTTTTAGGTTCACTGTCGACGTATGCTCGGTTGAACGACTACGGGTTCATCGAGACTCCTTACCGCAAGATTCTTCGAACGATTTCGAGCGATAACTCTGACATTCAGGGTCGAATTCCTATCGAAGACATCAAAGATGATTCAGGCAAGGTTGTCGCAGAGGCAGGTAAGCCGGTCACGATTCCAATGGCTGAGGTAGTAAATGCTATTTCACCTCGCGTAGTGAAGGTTATCGCCTACGTTACGACGTTTGAGTCTGACCGTGAATACCTCTCAGCAGATGATGAAGAGTCAAACACTATTGGTCAGGCGACGACGCCGATGGATGCTAAGGGGCAAATAACCACAGAGCTTGTTGAAGTTCGTAAAGGTGGTAGTGAGTCGTACACATACGTTCACCCTGACGAAGTTACATACCTCGATGTATCACCAATGCAGATCGTGAGCATGTCGACTGCACTGATTCCGTTCCTTGAGCATGATGACGCTAACCGAGCTCTTATGGGTTCAAACATGCAACGTCAGGCAGTTCCGCTGGTCAAGCCCCAGGCTCCTCTGGTAGGAACCGGTATGGAGTGGCGGGTGGCTATCGACTCGGGTCAGGTAGTGATGTCTGAAATTGATGGTGTAGTTTCAGAATCTACTAGTGACCATGTGACAGTTCTTAGCGCAGACGGTGAGGCTATCGAGTACCCACTGACGAAGTTCGTTCGATCAAATCAAGGAACTTCGATTAACCAACACCCAATCGTTCACAAGGGCGACAAGGTGATCCCAGGATCTCCTCTTGCAGACAGTTCTTCAACGGAGAATGGTGAACTTGCACTTGGGCAGAACCTACTTGTTGGTTTTATGACCTTCGATGGTTACAACTATGAAGACGCGATCATCCTCAACGAAGATCTCGTGAAGAATGACAGATTCACGTCGATTCACATTGATAAGCACGAAGTTGAAGCTCGAGAGACCAAACTGGGTCCTGAAGAGATAACTCGTGACATTCCTAACGTTGGTGAAGAGAGTCTGCGAGACCTCGATGAAGAGGGAATTGTCAGGATTGGCGCATGGGTAACTCCGGGCGACATTCTAGTCGGAAAGATCACGCCAAAAGGTGAGACGGAGCTAACAGCCGAAGAAAAGCTCTTACGAGCGATATTCGGTGAGAAAGCGCGTGACGTAAAAGACACAAGTCTTCGAGTTCCGCACGGTCAACACGGTAAAATTATCGATGTACGTATCCTGACGAAGGAAAACGGCAACGACATGCAGCCTGGGGTCACCAAGACCGTCCGTGTTTGGGTCGCCCACACACGAAAGATCAACCAAGGCGACAAGATGGCTGGTCGGCACGGCAACAAGGGTGTTGTTTCGAAGATTCTTCCTCGCGAAGACATGCCGTTTCTGCCGGACGGCACCCCGCTCGACATTATGTTGAACCCGATCGGTGTGCCTTCTCGTATGAACCTAGGACAGTTGCTCGAAACCCATTTGGGTTGGGCTGCGAACACCCTTGGATTCCACGCTCGGACACCGGTGTTCGATGGCGCACAAGACAACGTTATCGAAGACCAACTGGCACGAGCATGGTTTGTGAGTGAATCAAACTCAAAGAATATTCAGGATCTAGATTCGAATGAAATCGATTGGTCCAAGGTCGACACGTATCTAGAGGAACGCGGTTTCGACCGTGATCGACTCTGGAGTGATGCTCAGTCGAATAGGGGCGTTGCACGAGAAGCTTGCCTTCGTATTTGGTTGAAAGAAACTGCAGGGATTGAAACTGCAAACATGAAACCTTCTGAGCTCATGCAGGAATCGTTGACGGTATCGCGTGAGCGCAACCTTTCGGCTCCGATTTTCGGTAAACAGATGATCTACGATGGGAGAACAGGGCTTCCTTACGACGCCCCGATCACCGTCGGAAACGTGTACATGTTGAAGCTCATTCACCTTGTTCAAGACAAGATCCACGCTCGTTCCACAGGACCATACTCACTCATCACGCAGCAACCTCTTGGTGGTAAAGCTCAGTTCGGTGGGCAGCGATTCGGTGAGATGGAAGTTTGGGCTCTCGAAGCATATTCAGCGGCGTATACACTGCAGGAGATGCTAACGATCAAGTCTGACGACGTGATTGGGCGTGTCAAAACCTACGAGGCAATCGTCAAAGGCGAAGAGGTTATTCAGCCAGGTGTTCCTGAATCATTCCATGTTCTGTTGAAAGAACTTCAGGGTCTGGGATTTTCGGTCGAGCTTCTAAACGAAGATATCGAGCGATTCACTCAAGCTCAGACTCAGGCTCAAGAGATGTCGGCAACGCTAGGTGCGCCACTAAATTGGAACGATCTCAGTGATGAGCCGCTAGACGCTCTGGACATTGAAGAATTGTCTGTCGGTGAAGATTCTGAAGATATTGATGACGAGGATTTGCCAGACGATAGTTTGCTCAACGACGAGCCAGACGAACCGACTGAGGATTCGCTTCAATCACTCGCTTCAGAAGAGTCGGAAGATTCCTCGGATGATATTCCAGGCGTCGAAGACGAAGAAAACTAGCTAAATTAATTACACCTCGCGCGAAATTCGCGCGGGGTACTTCATCTTTGCTGGCTTCGCTAGTCAGTTTCACTACATGGGTTAGCCGCCCACGAGAGTAAAGTCTCGAAAGGCGAAGGAAACGGCCACATATGACGCAGTCGGGCGCCGATTTCAACGCAATCAGAATTTCTCTGGCATCGCCAGAGCAGATTCGAGCTTGGTCATACGGAGAAGTGACCAAACCGGAGACGATTAACTACCGAACCTTACGGCCAGAAAAAGACGGCCTGTTTTGTGAGCGCATTTTTGGTCCTACTAAGGACTGGGAGTGTTACTGCGGTAAGTACAAGAAAATCCGCTACAAAGGCGTAATTTGCGACCGGTGTGGTGTTGAAGTAGCGCGCTCAAAAGTCAGACGTGAACGGATGGGTCACGTCAAGCTGGCGGCACCTGTTGCTCACATTTGGTTCTCCAAAGGAACACCTTCCCGACTCGGACTGCTGCTCGACCTCTCCCCTCGTAACCTAGAGCGAGTTCTTTATTTCGCACAGTATGTAGTGACATCAGTCGACAGCAACGTGCGTCAGAACGCCATCGAACAGCTTGAAGCATATCGCGATGCTGAGATTAACCGTCTCGGTGAAGATTTAGTAGAGTCGCTCGCTGGCGGTGAAGTCGAGGCGACACTAGAAGTAACGATGCAAGAGATGTTCGAAACTCGGGTCGAAGCCGAGCGTGTCGCCGCTGAACTTGCTGACGCCGAAAAGCCCAAGAAAAAGGTGTCGAAGGCACAGATCACTAAGGCTGAAAAGGAATCTGACGAACAGGTAACAGTTCACCTTGCTGAAATCGAAACTTTCAAGGGCGAAGGTGCTGCTGCCAAGTTGGTCGAGATTACAGAGGAGCGAAAGGCTGCAGTAGAAGCTAGCGTTCAGCAAAAGATTGACGATCTAGAGTCAATTCAGGTTATGGATCTTCTCACCGAAGCTCGATTCCGCGAACTTCGTGACAAATTTGGTCAAGTTATCAAAGCATCTATGGGTGCTGAATCGGTTTTGGAGATCCTCAAAAACACTAACTTGGACGAAGTTAGAGTTGAACTTCAAGATCAAATTCGATTCACGTCTGGTCAACGCCGAAAGAAGGCCATCAAGCGACTCCGTGTTGTTGAGGCATCCCGAAAGAGCGGTAATAAGGCTGAGTGGATGATTCTCACAGTTCTGCCGGTATTACCGCCAGAACTTCACCCGATGGTTCAGCTTGATGGTGGACGATTCGCTACCAGTGACCTGAATGACCTGTACCGCCGAGTTATCAACCGAAATAACCGGCTGAAGCACCTCATCGATCTTCAGGCGCCAGACATCATCATTCGTAATGAAAAGCGAATGCTGCAAGAAGCCGTTGACGCACTAATCGACAACGGACGACGCGGCCGCGCTATTCAAGGTAGCCACAACCACAAACTCAAATCGTTGACCGACTTGCTACGTGGTAAACAGGGCCGATTCCGCCAGAACCTTCTTTGTAAGCGAGTGGACTACAG
>JABMNN010000054.1 GCA_013204545.1 Chloroflexota bacterium
AATTGGATAGAGCATCTGACTACGGATCAGTAGGTTGGGGGTTCGAGTCCCTCCGAGCGCGCTTTACAGATTCGTTGGTATCAAAGGGTTCTCCCTTTCTAAGCATCGGCTCCTGAACACTCAGGAGAGCAAATGCTCAGCCACACACTCAGCCACGCAGCAGAAACCGATGCGATTTCGGTCCGTTTGCGCTGGTTTCCTAACCCCGGTTTCGTGACCGATTTCTCTCACAAAATCATGAAGTCTCCGCGCGATTCAGCGAGTCGCTCGGCATACTCATCGCTGCAACAACTCTCAGGATCACGTTTCAAGCCTGCGAGAAGTGCAAAGCCTCGCGGTTGCTGGTGGATCGCCACATATTTCGGCTCACCAGCCAAACCCCCGGAGGACTTCATGTCTAACGAACCACTCGTTTATACGATCCCACAGGCTGCAAAGGAACTCGAAGTTTCACGCAGCACCATTTACCGACTCATCGGCGAAGGCCAACTGGAAACCATTTCGGTTCGCAGTCATCGCAGAGTACGTCGAACAGCACTCGTGCGCTATCTCGATGCCCTTCAGCGTCAGCACCGTGAAAGCACGGTGAGGTTCTGATGGCTAAGGCAGGCAATGGAGAAGGGTCGATCTTCCCGATCAAGAACAAAAAGGGAAAGACCACCGGTTACGCGGTCGAAATGAGTCTCGGTTTCAAAGCCAACGGCAAACGAAATCGAACTCGACGTCAGGTCAAAACCTACAAAGAAGCGCTCGCCCTACGAACCCGACTGGCAAACGACTTTCTCGATGGGCGACTCACGATCATCAACGCTGAAACGGTCAGCACCTATGGGATTCCATGGGTCCGAGAGGTAAAGGCGCAGCAGGTAAGACAGACGACCGCCTCTGATTACGAGGCCCGGCTTCGACGCGAAGTGTTTCCGATGTTGGGCACCATTCGGATGGTTGACCTGAGGCCAGCCCACGTCGACCGCTGGATGGCCTCTCTGCGCAGTGCAGGGAAAAGTGCGAACACAGTGAATGGAGCGCGTCAGGTACTCGGAGCGATGTGCAAGCACGCGAATAGGACCGGAATCATTCCGACGAACCCGGTTCTCGCCACTGATCCCGTGAAGCGGCAAAAGGGCGAACCGACCCAGGTTCAAGAACCGTGGACGCTTGACGAGGTCTACGTCGTCCTTGATGCGGCTTGCGATAACGCTCTCGACGGTTTCCTTCACGTGATGTTGCACCTCGGCCTTCGCCCCGGAGAAGCCATGGGCTTGCGTTGGGAAGACGTCGACTTCAGCAAGCAACAACTCATGATCACCGGAACGCTGACAGATGCACAGGTATTCATGCCCGACGGACAAGGAGTCGTTCGCCAAGTACGCAACGACCCTAAGACCAATGCGAGTCGGCGAATCCTTCCGCTATCTGACGCACTCGCAGAATCTTTAGATCGACAACAGATGCGACAAGCAGTTCAAGAAATGAGTGCTGGTAATCGATGGAAACACACCGGCTATGTATTCACTACCCAAGTCGGCACGCCATTTTCACTGAGCAATCTTCGAAAGAAGTACCAGAAATTTCTTCACGAAATTGAGATCAGGTATATCCGATTGCATGACCTACGGCACACGGTCGCTCGAATCGCGCTTGATACAGGGAAGGTGCCGATCGAACAGGCAAGTCAGGCACTTGGCCACACGAGAATCGACACCACCAAGCAGATTTACGCCGGTTATGTCCCTCGCTACAACGAGGAATTCGTTGCTGGAATCAGTCAGGTACTTCCTGCATCGTCACGACCCAATCCCCCCGAACAGGGACCGGCTCATGTCGAAATCACTGGCAGTTAGTTCGGTCTCATCACGACGGGGACGCAGGACTCGGCTTCTGGAGAAGTCCGTAATAGAACGCATAGTCGAGGCGACTCGCGCTGGCCTAACCGCCAGCGCGACCGCCGACTACGCCGGAATCGGCCGCTCAACCTTCTTCGAATGGATGCGTCGCGGACGAGAGGCTTCTGATGCCTTTGATGCAGGCGAACTCATTGCCAACTCAGAACTTCCATTTCTGGATTTACTGGATGAAATTCACCGCGTTCAAGCAACTATCGAAATTGAAACTTTGGCGATCATCGAAGAAACCGCCTCAAAAGGAAACTGGCGAGCCGCTGCTTGGCTACTTGAACGAACCCACCCGGAAAGGTGGGGACCACCGCACCGCCGGCTACCCCCCGTCGAGCCACCCCGTCGGGTTGACGTTGCTGAATTAGAGCGAAAAGTTATGGCGGTACTAGGCAATCGCGGTCAAATTCCCGAATCCCCCTAGTGCCCGATTCAAGTACCAGCAGTTGTGCCACGGACTCTTGAAGACCGAAAGACACGCTGTCTCTGTCAATGATTAGCATCGCCTAATGACCAAACGAGGCCAACTCCCAAGCATCAACACAGTTTTCGAAGCAGAGAATGCGACGATTCTTTCTGCGCTCCCAGACGAGTCATTTCAGATGATCTACATCGACCCACCATTCAATACTGGGCGCAAGCAGACGAGGGTGAGCACCAAGGTTTCAAAGACAACCGAAGGCGGACGACTTGGGTTCAAGGGTCAGCGTTACGAGTCGATTCGCGAGCGGGTCGTCTCATACGACGATGAATTCGACGACTACTGGGCTTTCTTAGAGCCAAGGCTCGAAGAGGCATGGCGACTTCTCACACCATCGGGAACGCTCTACCTCCACCTGGACTACCGGGAGTGTCACTACGCAAAAGTTCTGCTTGATGCCCTCTTTGGTCGTGAGTGCTTCTTGAACGAAATTATCTGGGCATACGACTACGGCGCTCGGTCAAAGAAGAAGTGGCCAACAAAACACGACACCATCCTTGTGTACGTCAAAGACCCTGCGAATTACTACTTCAATTCGGAAGAAGTCGATCGAGAGCCATACATGGCCCCTGGACTAGTAACCCCAGAAAAGGTTGCGAAAGGGAAACTCCCGACTGACGTGTGGTGGCACACGATCGTTTCACCTACCGGTAAGGAGAAAACCGGATACCCGACTCAGAAACCGGAGGGCGTTATTCGCCGCATGGTTCAGGCGAGCACTCGCCCCGACGATTGGGTCCTTGATTTCTTCGCGGGTAGTGGGACTCTCGGAGCAGTAGCCCAAAAACTTGGACGGCATTTCGTACTAGTCGACGAAAATCCCGAAGCCATCACCGTGATGCGTTCGAGGCTTGGACGAGACGAGGCCGAATCTCCGGTCGATTTCGCGAACGAATTAGTGATTGGGAGTTCTAAGTGACACCAAAGCGGGAAATTACCGATCCTGATGTCCAACTTCTTGCCGGTCTCGCCACAACACTCGCCCCCGATTACATCGCCGGTCCAAATGACCCTTGGGAAGGTTCGCCATTCAAGTGGATTCTTTCGATTCCGAGTCGCGCGAAGGGTGCCGTTGGAGAGTCTCTGGTAGCCGGGTGGGCTGCAGCAAAGGGATTTGATGTTGTCCGCAGCACAAACTCAGAAGCCGACAGAGTGATCGAAGGCCACCGAATCGAAATCAAGTTTTCAACTCTTTGGAAAAGTGGTGGATTCAAGTTCCAGCAAATCAGAGACCAAGAGTACGACTATTGCTTTTGCATCGGAATCTCACCGTTCGATGCTCAGGCTTGGCTCATTCCCAAGGAGGTTCTCCAGACGCACGTGATTGGGCACATGGGGCAACACACGGGTGCGGGTGGTCAAGACACCGCGTGGCTTGGGTTTCAGGCTGATAGCCCGTACGACTGGATGGCACCTTTCGGAGATCGCCTCGCGGATGTCCAAAGGTTGATGAAGTCCGCAGGGCGTGGATCTCACCGTGGGCGACAGTGAACCCCACCTATGAAAATCCGAGTGGAAATTTCCCCAACCCAATTTGCTCTGGCCGAGCGTCTTGCCGAGCAAACACTCGATCTATTCAAGAATCGGCCAGGGCACTACACAAACAATAGAAATTCGCATTTACGGGGAAAATTGGGCGAGATCGCTGCGACCCAAACGCTCGTTGATCTAGGCATGGACTGTGAGACCTTGTGGGCCGATCTCACGAGACTCAGCGACGCCGATATTGAA
>JABMNN010000055.1 GCA_013204545.1 Chloroflexota bacterium
GGCTACTCGTGCAGCTGTTGAAGAAGGAATCGTTCCCGGCGGTGGAACAGTGCTCATTCGAGCTTCTGAGGGCCTTGCCAAGATCAAGTCGACTAACGCAGACGAGCAGACCGGTATCAATGTTCTACGGCATGCACTACTTGCTCCGATCAGGGTAATCGCCGCTAACTCCGGTTACGAGGGTGCGGTGATCCTTGGAAAAATTGCAGATAACAAGAAGAAGAACTACGGATTCGATGCTCACAAGGGTGAATACGGTGACATGTTGGAGATGGGTATCGTAGACCCGGCCAAGGTCACTCGTGCAGCAGTTGAAAACGCTGTTTCCGTAGCTGGAATGATTCTCACTACTGAGACATTGATAAGTGAAAAAGATGATCCGATGCCTTCCATGCCAATGGGTGGCGGAATGGACTACTAAATAGCAGTGGCTGCACTAGCCGAGGTGATATCAGGTGTTTATTTGTGAGGTTTGGGATTGCGAAGAGTTGATCACTGATGATGAAGGGGTGTGCGATAGGCACATCCCTCATCTGGATGCAGGGCTATTGGATGAATGTCCTTTGTGCGACCTACTAAAGCCAACTAAGTTTCAAACTTGTGGTGACTGTAACGTATGGAGTTCACTTTCATCTTCAAAACGGTTTGGCGTAATGAAAGATCGCTACCAGCGAAGCGAAGACTATGGGTAAGTCTGAGTTGCAGAGGGTTCGGTCTGTGAAGGGGGAGTCTGTCTCATTCGAAAGATTAACGATGAGGCACTTCCGTGAAATACGGGCCTCACACCTTGACCAAGGTGAATTTCAGTGTTCAAAAGGGTATTAGTTCCAATAGCGGAGGATTCAGACGTCGAATTTGTTATTCGATGGAGTGAAAGTGTCGCTGAACCATTCAAAACTGAGTTACTTCTCTTGAGGGTAATCGACCCAAAAGATCTACGTGACGGTGAAGCCGAGACGTTCCTAAAAAGGGCTGCCTCTCGGGTAACGTATGGCAGATTCAATGTCCGGACAATTGTAACTAAAGGGTCGATCGCTGAAGAGATTGTGAGAGTAGCGATCGAACATGATGCCGATCTGATCACAATGGCGACTAAAACTCGATTAGGCGTGAAGGGTAGTATGGTCAACAGCGTGACTCGCCGTGTGTTGCATGCGAATAAAGTACCTGTGCTTGTGCTTAATTCGGACGGTTTGAAGAAATCTGAGTACCACTCCCCAAAGTTCGTTATAGTTCCTTTGGATGGGTCAAATAATTCTGAATCGGTCGTTGAATTCGCTACTGATTTTGCAGGTGAATGTGGTGCGAAATTGGTGTTCGTCAGGGTCACCAATCCGACGTTCCCTGGCTTATCGACTTTGGCTGGAAAACCCATGCAAGGATCAAAGTCATCTCTGTATATTAGAGACTTTGCAAAAGAGTACCTCAACAGATTTGTAGAGTCGGCCAGAGAGAATGGAATCTCGGCTTCGCTGAGAACTCCATCAGGTAGCACTTCCGCCTGTATTGCGGCATTGGCTGCCGAAAACATTAATACATTGGTGGTTATCGGTACTCAAGGCATCGGTGGATTGAAGCGAACGGTCGTCGGAAGTGTGGCGGACAAGGTAGTTCGTTCAACTTCTCAACCGGTGCTTGTCATCCCGGTTTCGTCAGCACTCGTTGTCGGGGCAGGACATAAATAGATTTCTTTGTTTTCACAAGAGTGAATGCTTTTCTGCCCCGACATTGAGTTCTGATAGAACTGGTCGCTGTTACTCCTTCGCTTCGTTATCGTGACACAAGTCTCATGCCTCTTTATTGTCATCTGCCGTGGGTCACGCACACTCTCGTTACGCTGATTAACAATTGCTACTGCCATGCACCGAATTCCCAACGGGATTATCACGTTGTAAGTCCGAATTAGTTACACCGCTGTTGCATACTCCGCCTCAGCGGCTAACGAGTGAGCTTGCAAGGTGAGATATGCCTATTGTCGTACCAACAATCTCCACGAAGGACTGGAAAAGACAGCTTCGAGGTCACGATAAGCCATGGCGAGACGGATTCAGGATAAAAAGCCTTGCCGACCATTGGCAGGGGGCTGTCGGCTTCCCAGTGGACGTGCAGCAGATGTTCAAATCGGCTGGTATCACCGGCATCAAAGATGCTGAAATGTTGCTAAGCGTTCCCGAATACGAGACCGAGCTACTGGCCAAAGGAGGACCATCGTTCGCCGACTTGTTCGTGTTGGCAACATCTAGTGATGGGCTTATAACGATGATGGTGGAAAGCAGGGTCGATGAGCCGTTCGATTCTATTTTTAATAGTTTGCTTTGGAAAAAGGGAGACGTGATCGATAAGCGAACGACTTTGACTGGATTGTCCGAAATCCTGGGAATCACCGTCGGCGATGCTTCTGTTGTTCGGTATCAGCTCCTCCACCGTACTGCGTCGGCACTGATCGAAGCCGAGCGTTACTCGGCGACAACGACAGTGATGTTGGTGCACTCGTTCAGTAGCGAGGGTATGTGGTTTGAGGACTATGAAGCATTCGGGGCAGCGTTGGGCGTGTCTGTCGAATCTGGGCAGCTTGTAGACGCGGGAATACGATCAGGCCGACGATTGATGCTCGGTTGGCTTACCAGCCCTATTTTGTCGATATAACTTCGCAAGTCAGGCTGTGCTTAATGGTTCTGTCAGAACTCAGTGCTGACTGGTCGATCGCTAGACTGGACTATGGCTTCTCGTAGATGGCGAAATCGGTGAAGTGGGTCGAGCCGCCACTGAGATCATCCGTAGGGAAGAGCCCGGACACCACGTTGACATCGCCGGGGCCGAGCGCAGCAGGGAAGGACAAATCGAGAACCGCTACATCTTGATCGTTTATCTGGAAGTAACCTGTAGTTTTCTCGCCCAGAACGCCAAACCAAACCGTGAGCTTGTTAGTACCACCGGTTGTCGTGTCGAAATCGAACTGACCAAGCGCCAGAACGATCTGGCTGTCGAGCGAACCGCCTCTTGCGAAGTGTCCCCAGCCGCCATCGCTCTTGATGAAGACTGCGTGAAACGTTTCTTCGGTGGCATTTCGGAAGAAGATGCCGTGACTCCAGGTGCCACGCACAAGTGGATTGTCGAATGTGACGTCGATTACGCCGGCATCGATATTCACGCCGGATGCGAACTCAGGTATTTGCTCATCGAGCGAAAAGAGCGTGAGGTTGCCGTCAACGGGTCCATATATCGGATCACCGAGTACGACTGGTGTTGGTGAGGGTTCGAGTGTTGGACTGGAAGCGACGGGAGTTAGAGTGGCTATCGCCCCCGGAATGAGATCACTGGGAGCATCACCATCAAATGAGGACGCTATTAACGCAACCCGCTCTTCGGTCTGGAAACTGGTCGTAAATCCTCCGCCTGAAAATACTGATGAGTATCGGAATTCATAGCCAAATGGACCGATGCCGGGGCGATAGTATTCAGATTCTGTGTAATCGAAAGATTCCTCTCGCGGGCAGATTTTCCGACCTTCGATGGTTTCGCACTTGCCCTGGCTTGAGGCGGTTCCGACTGAGTGCCAGGGTCCGACCTCAACGCCTTCCCACGAAGCGAATTGATGGGAGGTTGATAGTTGACCTGCCCTCGCTTCGACCAATTCATCGTCAGAGAGCCGTTCGGTGAAGAATCCACTTCCTGCCCATTTTCCTGTTCGGGCATCGAACAGGGTCACAAACGGTGAATTAGCGGATTTTTCCTTCACGACCACAATACGATCACCGTCGATTCCCATGTACTGCCATCGGGGACTAAAGGTACGAGTGGTCGCGTCGTCAGTATAAGAATCGCTTCCGGTGGTAACCAGACGGAAGAGAGTGATTCCATTGATCTCCCATGGATCGGTAAGGGTGACCTGAAATACACCTTCGTCTTTGGTTGTTTTACAGCCGGATCGTTGTGCGCAGTTCTGGTCGACCCATTCCCACTTGAATCGCCAGAAGTCGTCTTTCGAGAGACTGATATCGTAGCCAGCGAATCGAGGTGCGTCTGGAGTTGGTGTTAGGGCGGGAGTCGGGGTCGTGCCAGCGTGACCATCGTTCGAGTCACTCGGCGGTTCACTACTTCCAGAACTGTTCGAACTACTTGAATTACTCGAGCCGGATGAATCCTGTGAAGGAGCCGAGTCGTTGTTACCGCAAGCTGCAAATACCAACGATAACGTAAGAAGGATCTGAATGAGCGCTAATGAGCGTGTAAGTCGCGCTGGTGAGAGCGTCTTCATAATCGGTTCCTGAGAAGTACTGCTGGAATCGAATGTGTAACTGGACATTAATGAAGACCACCCATCATCGGTCGTTCAGCCCATCTTGCGAACAGCACTAATCACCCCTTGATTGTACCTTATGCGGGTTTTGTCAGAACTCAGTTCCACACGGGGGTTGGGGCGATGTGTATACATGCTTGGTCAGTGTTTTCAAGCTGACAAATCGGTCATTAGAGCCGACCATTTGTCTGTGAAGATCATCCTTCTTCTGGATGCCGAAACTCTTTGGTCGCTCACTGTTCAAATCCTAGCTTGTATCTCAGACGCCAGAAAACAGTGAGTAAGACGATGCCGGTCGGGAATTGGAGATCAGTGAAAGGTGTAGCCGCATGTTCGCAGGACTCCTGTTGCAGTCTCGGTAACACAAAGTCCGATACCCAAGCGAGGTTCGAAGTTTTCTCTTGGGTACCGATGCAGACAGGCTGTGCGGGCAGGACATAAACAGATCTCCTTGTTTTCACAAAGGAAGATGCTTTCGGGCCCGACGCTGAGTTATGACAGAACCCACCAACTTCGCTATCGGTGCTTGAATACGAATTGGCCCCTGTTCATTCTCGCTCCATTCACAACTGAAGACTGACAACACACCTGCTGAATAGTGACTTGCAGGGTTTTCAGTTAATGCACCAACAGTTCGTTTCTCTGAAATTACGAGAGTGATGTCACGAATGTTCAGCTACAAATTTATTACACGTATATGTGTAATCACCCACAAAACTATTGACGTAAAAGGTGTTCGAATTTCCGTGGTGGCCTTTGTAAACTTTACGAAAGCCAACAGGGCGTGATAGCACCATCGAATAAGGATTAGTCAAATGAAATTACCTAAGATTAAGAACTGCCCGGTGTGTGCTCAAGAGGTGAATCCTGACGGTCTGAACGCAGGTGGTGTTAGCTGCGACTCATGCGGATTTTTCGCAGTCGCCGGTGAGGTGATGTAAGCTGATTACATCGCCAACTTCCGACCACTTCCGGGTATCAAACTGTCAGCCCAACGAATATCCAATCGATTACCGCTGCTGTATTGGGACTAGGGGCTTGACAGTTCTGTGAGAACTGAACACTCAATCAGTGATTAGGCCGAGACGAACACAGGATCGGTTCTTGTATTTAAGGTGACAATTCGGTCATTAGAGTCGACCATCTTTTGGTTAATATTTGTCTTCGAAACAGGCATTTATTAACAGTGTCGGCGGGACTTTAACATTTCTAATAGTTTCAAAGGAATGGCGTTCTTCTGACCCGACACGAAGTTCTGACCGAACCTGTTGTCCGAGATAACTCTTGTGGGAAGTTAGGCTGAGTGAGCATATTGCTGTTGCCAAACTGCTGGGACGTGAGGATGATTAGTTGCATCGGGCGATATTGTCCGGTTACGAGACCGAAGCAGACTGACCACTTAGTAAGGTGCTGAAATGCATTCTGTAGTGTGTACTGACCTCATTGGAACATCCGCTGTTCCTAGCATTCACCTGTCTCTCGTTTCGGTTTATTACGCGTCCTATCGTAACGAAGCAACTTCCGGAGTCCGGTCATATACCGGCGTCTGTTCCTAGCCTGATTTCTTGATCAGTCTGTAGCGAACGGACCGGCAGCACCAGCCCAATGGCTGATGCCAAAAAACTCTCTCCTTCTTTATTCACTTTAATCTGGAATGTTTCAGGTTTTGGAGTTGCTTTTATGCTTTCTGAATTCGTATTCGATTTTCGTATAACAGGTACAGCTGGACCCGAAATTCTCGGTGGTAAGGCTTTTGGGTTGGCCAAAATGACACAGATGGGTATCAATGTGCCACCCGGTTTCGTAGCTTCGACTGATGCCTGCAAGTTGTACTACGAACAGAATGGGACTCTCCCTGATGCGTTCTGGCGGGAGCTGGACGATCATCTGGATCAACTAGAACTGCAAACTGGTAAGAGGCTTGGTAGTACCACCGATCCGCTGCTGGTTTCGGTTCGTTCTGGCGCACCGGTTTCGATGCCTGGAATGATGGATACGGTACTCAACGTTGGATTGAATGACGCTACTGTCGAGGCACTAGCGCAGAGTTCAGGCAATCGCCATTTCGCCTTTGATTCGTACCGGCGGTTGTTGCAGATGTATGGAGAGGTGGTTCTCGGATTAAATCGGAACTTGTTCGAAGTGGCGATGAGTAAAGTGATGACAGATACAGGTTCTTCTAACCCTTCTGAGATTCCGATCGGTGCAGTTGAAAATCTGGTCGAAATTTTCAAACTCCTTATTAACAATTCATCAGACAAGCAATTCAACCAGGATCCACGTGAGCAAATACGTAATTGCATGATTGCCGTATTCGAATCGTGGAACGGTAAAAGAGCCAGAACGTACCGTCGAAATGAAGGAATCTCAGATGATATTGGTACTGCAGCCAGTGTTGTTGCGATGGTATTTGGGAATCTTGATCAAGAGTCTGGCACTGGCGTTTGCTTCACTCGAAATCCATCGACCGGCGAGCCAGGATTGTTCGGAGAGTTTTTGCAATCTGCCCAGGGTGAAGACGTCGTATCTGGGGTTAGGACACCCGATCCGGTGTCTTCAATGGCTCAGGTTCTTCCGGCTGCCTACACCCATCTTTTAGAGCACGCTGAAACCCTCGAACGGTACAACCGTGAGATGCAGGATATCGAGTTTACGGTGGAGCGCGGCAAGCTCTTTATCCTTCAGACTCGCGATGGAAAGAGGACGGTGCGTGCTGCGGTAAAAATCGCCGTCGATCTTGTTCAAGCGGGCTTGATATCGGTTGATGAAGCCCTTCTTCGGATTAATCCGCGAGATCTTTCACAACTATTGCTGCCACAACTTTCGAGCAATCATAACTTTGACGTTGTGGCTCGAGGTTTGACAGCGTCGCCGGGAGCAGCAGCCGGATACGTTGCTCTGGATGCCGACGTGGCGGAGCAACGTGCCGAGGCTGGAGATCCCGTAATCCTAGTTCGGCCAGATACTTCTCCAGATGACATACACGGTTTTTTCGCCTCCAATGGCATTCTCACTGCAAAGGGTGGTCTTACTTCACATGCAGCCGTGGTCGCTCGGGGAATGGGCAAGCCATGTGTGGTCGGGTGTAGTGCGTTGGAAGTTGATCTCGATAATCGGAGCTTTTCATTCGGCGGCGTGACTCTAAAAGAGGGTGCATTGATCACGATTGACGGGACCTCTGGATCAGTGATCATTGGTGAACCGGAATTGTCGCCAGCATCGACTGGTGCTGAGTTGGAGGTTTTGCTCAAGTGGGCGGATGCCAAGCGTCGGCTGAAAATCATGGCAAACGCGGATACGCCGATTGATGCCGTTAACGCTCGCCGATTTGGTGCTGAGGGAATCGGACTCTGTCGTACTGAGCATATGTTCTTTGGCGAAGACCGACTTCCTAAGATGCAGGCCATGATTCTTGCAGTTGACGACGAGCGCCGTGCCGCTGCACTAGCTGAGTTGCAGCCGTTTCAATCTCAAGACTTTTCTGAAATTTTCAAGCAAATTGACCAAAACCCGGTGATTATTAGGCTCCTTGATCCGCCTTTGCACGAATTTATGCCGAACCGTTCGGATGTTGACGATCCTGAGGTTATAAAGCGGATTGATGAGTTGGTCGAAGCCAACCCAATGCTCGGCATGCGTGGTTGTCGCTTGGGTTTGATGTTCCCGGAAATTTACCGAATGCAAGTCAGCGCTATCGCAGATGCCGCTATCGCTGTCCATGAATGGAATGGCAGATGGCCACAAGTAAAAATCATGCTTCCGATGATTGGGTTTCCATCAGAGATGGAGCGACTGCGGAACGACGCTGAGACGATATTACAAGCCCGTAATGTGCCCGGCGTTCAAATTGGCATGATGCTCGAGTTGCCGAGAGCGTGCTTAGTGGTAGATAAATTTTTGAACTCGGCAGATTTTTTCAGCTTTGGGACCAATGATCTTACGCAAACAGTGCTTGGCTTTTCGCGAGACGATGCTGAGAGCAGGTTCATGGGTAAGTACATGGATGATGGAATACTGGCGAATAATCCGTTTGAATCTCTGGATGTAGCAGGTGTTGGCCAACTGATCGGTATTGCCGTCAACTCAATATCGCGTGCTGGTCGAGATGTGAGTATCGGTGCATGCGGTGAGCATGCAGGTGATCCTGATTCGATTAAATTTTTTCACGACGTTGGGTTGAATTACGTCTCTTGTTCGCCGTTTAGGATTCCGATTGCTCGTCTTGCAGCTGCCCAGGCTGCGATTCGAGCGCGAA
This sequence comes from Chloroflexota bacterium, assembly GCA_013204545.1. Lineage (GTDB taxonomy): Bacteria > Chloroflexota > Dehalococcoidia > Lucifugimonadales > Lucifugimonadaceae > Lucifugimonas. Next base: position 8,556 of record JABMNN010000055.1, read on the forward strand.
CGACGATCAAGGGGACGGGAGTTGAGACCAATCCCGTCGAGGCATCTTAGAAGTGAATTCGAGACGATAGCGCTAAGAAGTATGATTAGTTTGAATGTCTTAAGCATTTACCTGCAGATTTTACAGGGTCTGAATTGTGTCGAAACCGTCCGAAATCCAACCAAGTCATTACACCAGCAACCAGTTAAAGATTGAGAATGTCTGGTGTACCTGTGGATACTCGCAGGCATGCCACTCAATAAAATCTAAGCATCTTGGTTGATCTCGCGCGAATTATGCGATCTTACGCGATCAAAAATCTCTCATTTCCTCGATCTACCGCACCTCGTGTTGCTGTTATCTTCGTCTTTCTCGCGCTCATTTTCGTCGCTGTATTTTCACTCGACGATTCTGACTACCGCATCATCGCTGCTGCTTTTGTACTTCCCGTTATCGTATCCATCAACATTTGGGGATTTAAAAGAGCGATTCCAATTCTCCTACTTGTTCCGATACTGAATGAGTCTGCTTCAATCGCCGACAGCTGGTACACCGGTGCTGAGATATTTTCCGACCCGGACCTACGAATTCACACTGTGGCGTCGTTTGCGATCCTTTTTGTCGGCATTTCGTATGCACGTGTTCTCAAAACCAGCCGAACTCTTAAGGGCGAGTTGGCATTTCGTAGGGTGATTGAAAAGAGAGAATCCCTCCGTTCATCACGCTTGGCCATTCTTGCTGAACTATCTCGAGAAATAGGATCAATAGAGAACTCGGCAAGAATGAAGAGTCAAATTGTGTCGTTCATGCAACGCGCGGGTGGGCCAGATAACGTCACCCTCTACGAACGTATTGATCGGCTAGGTGCATGGGTCGACGTTGCGCAATCGTCCTCATTGATCGACAGCAGTGTTGATTCTCAGCGACCCAGTATTGCCTTCGGCAAATTTCCAGAGATTGAGTCTATGAGTGCGCCTATATGGATATCTCAGCACCCTACCAATCGCACTCAAAGTCTCGAATCGGAGCGAACCTTCATCGTACCGATTTGGTGGCAGGAAAAGATGATCGCATTTGCTGCGCTATCGTATGTAAATGCCCCTGAACCCGACCAACAGCAAGAGGATCTCCTAAAGGAAGTAGCACGACAAATCAACGGTTCACTAGCCGGGAGCCGCGTGTACCTCGATGCCGTAAACGTTGCATATCGGCTGGAACGTGAAGCGACGTATCGAGATCGAATGATTGGTGTTGTTTCGCATGAAATGAACACTCCGCTCACAGTCGCTGTTGCACTAAATGATGTGATGCTGCATAACCGAGAAGGCAACCTTTCTGAACGACAGGTAAACCACTTGCGAGTAATACGACGCAATCTCCAAAGAATTATTTCTGTTAGCCGAGATACGAGTGTTTCTTCTCGGATACGCCACGATGCACTAGATCTGCACACAAAACCAATCAACCTCACCAGCCTGCTAAATGAAACCGTTGAATCGTTCCGGCCTGTGATTGATGGATTGGGTCAAATCACCCAAATTGAACAGCCAGACGAAGCCGATTACGTTGTCGCCGATCGAGAGAGGTTTTCACAGGCAATTAACAACATTCTCAGTAATGCATCGAAGTTCTCAAGATCTGGTCAAACAATTCACGTGAGGCTTATCAGCAGGGTTAACGTGGCGCGAATCGAAATTAGCGACAATGGCCCTGGAATTTCCGCCGATGATTTAGAGGATGTGTTCGACTGGGCCTATAAGTCTGATCTGGAACAATCGGTTGGTAAGCAAGGTGCGGGAATCGGTCTTTTCGTAGCAAAGGCGATCGTCGAAGCTCACGGCGGAACCATTGGAATCGAAAGCACTCGCGGTGTAGAAACGAAAGTCTGGATCGAGGTTCCTACCGTCGCTGCACCAACAGCGGATGCACCAGAACAAGCTGGTGCTGCGGGTGGATCGGACTTGGACCGACGGCAAGGTTTACCTAGTGGTTTTGTGATTGGAGTTGACCATGTACATGAATCAACTCCCTTCGATTAGTTCGGGTCTATCGAAGTAGGAGAAACCTTCTGGGCAATACGCTCGTCTAGTACTCTCTAAGTGAGCCGTCGAAGTTGATGAGTGGCGGTCGTTCGTAGGGTACTGGTGGGTAGTGTTTGAAGGCTTCTTCGTTTAGTTCGACGCCGATGCCGGGTTTGGTTGGGACTTCGAGATAGCCGCCGACCCGTTTCAGGGGTTCTTTCACCAAATCGGCCTTAACGCCTTTGTCGTCGTCGTATGGATATTCCTGAACTGAGATGTTGTGTACGGCCGCATCGATTTGTACACATGCAGCGGTTAGGACACAACTGAGCGGGTTATGTGGAACTACCCCGACGTAGGCTGCTTCGGCTATGGCTGCGATTTTTTTTACGTTCGTGATTCCACCTGCAAGCGAGAGATCGGGTCGGACGAATGCTGCGCCCTGGTGGTTTAGCAGATCACGGAACTGGTAGACGGTGTAGAGCCGTTCACCCATCGCTAGAGGGATTGGTTGTTGTTGGGCAACCCAGCCCCACTGATCCATATTTTCTGGTTCGATGGGATCTTCGAAGAAATAGAGATTGAACGGCTCGAGAGCCCTACCGAGTCCGATCGCTTCCGCTGGTGTTAGGCGGTTCACTACGTCGATCATTATGTCGATATCGGGTCCGGCGGCGTCTCGTACGGCAGCCAGCCGTTCGACGGCGTTGCGTTGCATGCCGGTGAAACTCATCGCTTCTAGTCCGAGTCCTTCTTCGAAATCGGAATTTCCGAAGTCACCGAATGGGTAGACGCGGAGAGCCGTGAATCCTTCCTCAACACGCGCTCTCGTTTCTTCAGCGAGAGCTTCAGGCGAGTTACCACCGAGATGGGTGTAGAGGCGAACTTTTTCTCTGACCGGCCCGCCGAGTAGTTCGTAAACCGGCTTGTTGAGCGCTTTGCCTTTGATGTCCCAGAGTGCGATATCGATAGCTCCGATTGCCGCCATCATGTCGGATCCGCCCCTGAACAGCTGGCGACGGAACATGTGCTGCCAGTGTCGTTCGATGTGTGACGGGTCTTTGCCGATTAGGTATTCAGCGCAGTATTCAACCGCTGCACGAGGCACGAACGGGGTTCCGCCTGTTCCTGACGCGGGATGAAGCTCGCCGACGCCGGTGATTCCTTCGTCGGTTTCGACTTTCACGTAGTTGAATCGTGAAGCGGAGAGGGTGATTACTGCTGTGACCTTCATTGTTTTTTTGGCTCGTAAGGAGATTGGCGATGGGTCTGCTGTAATGGTCCGGGAGTGCGTTCGCACTTGGGATCAGAACAGCGAGAACCTCAGGATGGCATTTGGGTTGTTGCGAATGAGTCGTTAACGGCGCATTGAACACCCGAAGCGGGGCACGGGCAATAGGCGGCAGGATGAATTGACAGCGAGAGATAGGCGGGTATGGGTACTGATGAGCTTGATCTGTCTGTTCGATTACAGGGAGTTTTCGACCCGGTCGATTAGTTTTTCTAGCTCTTCGGTGTAGTGTGGGTACAGTGCTGTGACTTCGGCCAACTGATCGGGGATATCGTCAAACTTTGCACTAAATCGTTTCTCATAATGTGCTCGTAATTTTTCGTCATTGGCGACTGCTTCAAATATCGTGGGGGAAGCTCCTATCGCTGTGAAGTAGCCTCCAAACTGACAGAAGAATCCGAGGCGCACATGGTCGTTATTCCCATTCCATCCTTCAGATTCCAACCCTGCGACATACGAGTCATAGATAGTTCGCTCGTGATTTACGATTAAATTGGACTCTATTGCTGTAAACGACACAGGTGATCCAAGCAGAACGCCTATATCACAGCCAATTGGGTCATTGGATAAAGTCGCCCAATCAATGCCTACAGTCTCAGAATCGACCGGAAACATATTTCTGGCGTGGCCGTCCCCGAATGCAAGGCTATGCGGTATTTTTTTAGCGGTCTCTAGAGCACGGTCATAAATTACCGCTAGCTTGATCGCTGATTCTACGGGGACGTTTTGGTAAATACGTTTTGTTGCCGTTTCGTCTTTGATGTTCAGTAGTTTGGCAAAATTCGAAGCTCGATCAGGTTTTGCCCATCTGAGATGAAAAGCGTCTTGAGCGACTTTGATCGGCACTACTGTGCTATGCACCGCGTGATAACCATCGAACTTCCCTAGATGGCCTGCGGTCTTGATGAATTGATAGAGGTTCCACGGCGGTTGTGAAGCGCTCGAAAGGTCTTCAATCCACAGAATTTCTAGACCTTCGCCGGTCGATTGCGTTAAATAGCATTTTGCGGGCCTGAAGGGCAGTCCATCATCAGCAAATAGCCCAAGTTCGTAGACCTTGGGTTCGTTCTCTGGAAATGCCCACTGAGCGGCGTCGTTAGCTGGCACTGTAAGGTCTATGACTTTGACGACTGATGACCAGTTACGAGCCCCACTTTTAGGTGTGTTAGCTGATCCAGAAACCTTGACGATTCCGAGGGTTCTAGCGTCGTTATGAGGTGTGGTGATCTCACTGAACGTTTGAGAGCCGGCAAGCTTTGCTTTCGGATCATTCAGCACGCCACGGGCTATGGATGTGAACGTTTCGTTACTGGTGGCTAGTAGTAGCTTCTCGACTTGTTCGTTCATGATGCCGAGGCGTTTTCGTAACTGCGCCATGCTTTTCGAGTTAATGCACCCATAATGGCGCACTGTACTACATCTTTGCGCATAAGCCAGTCGTTCGACCCGAATAAGCCACCTCGGTGTTAAACTCGGCTTGCATTTTCTGTAGTTGTGCGAGATGGAATCTTCCAACTACGGTTATTTATTCACTTGTTGCCTAATTCAGGCTAGAAGGATCGAAACTCATGGCAGGACCGCTGCGCGTTGGATTAATTGGTGTTGGGCAACGTGGACTTCAGCACGTTCAGGCATTAGTGGGCATGCAATCGGAGGAGATTGTCCAGATTACCGCGCTGGCAGACCCCTACCCAGAGAACCTCGGAGAGAGCAAGATTTCTCGCTTTGTGGAGGGCTATTCGCCGACCGGAATAACTATGTTCGATAGTGCTGACGGCATGATCGAATCGGGGCTTGTCGATGCTATCTGGTTTGTAATTCCGCCAAACCAGCACAACGGCGAGATCGAACGGGCGGCACAGCGAGGGATTGCGATACTTGCCGAGAAGCCGCAGTCGTTGTTCTTGGACGACATCATCAGTCAGGACGCTGCGATAACCAAAGCGGGCGTTCCGAGCACTGTCGGCTTTCAGATGCGACACGACCGTGGTTATACCGATATTGCAGCGTACTTGAGTGACAAGTGGGTTGCAGCTATGACCATGATTGCCGAAAGCGCGGTTGAGGGTCACGGCGTAAAGCACACGCGAACTGAAGAACGAGGTGGCCCTGCCAACCGTGTTTGGACTGCCAACCGAGCGTGGTCGGGCACTTCTATTGTTGAAGCAGGAATTCACCAGACCGACATCATGCGCTATTGGTCGAGCGATGATGTTGACTGGGTTCGAGCAACCTACACTAACCGCCCTGCCGAATTGCACGACACGGAGGGTGACAACCCGATTGCGTACACCGTGACCTACGGAATGAAAAAGGGTGGGGTTGCCAACATTCTATTCACGAAGCCAGCACGTTCGTACTACAACGGTCGGTTCGATTGCATTATCCACACGCACGGTACGATCAAACTTGAAGACGATTTTGTTGACTACACCTTTGATGGCGACTGGCCTCCAGCACAGAATCCGACTATTGATCAGGTTCGCAAAGTGATTTCAGCGGGTCCACACAATAATGCGATGGGTGCAGAGAGCACCCGAGGAATTGGGCAGGCGTTTGCGACTTCGATTGTGGAGAACAAACCTGAAAACCGTTTGAACTCGTTCAATTCGTCGATCAACTCGTTAGCTTCAGTGCTTGCGGCGAACATATCTAATGATCTTGATGGCGAGAAGATCGTTATCGATGAGTTCATCAATGATGACAAGTACGCTAAGTACCGAGTAAACCCAAACAGGTAAGTTCAGAACAAACTTAGGACCCTGTGATTCAAGCCGAAATTGTTGTTTTGGTTCGATCACAGGGCCGATTATTTTTTGACCGACAAGTACGACCGGAGATCAACAATTGCCGATATCAGGCGAATGGTTTACCCCGACAGGGCTTAATTTCAATGCAATTCACGTTCGAGCGAAAACCGAATGGGTGCATTTGGCGCTGAGTGACGGTAATGGCATTGTTGGGCAGGGCGAGATTACATCGACTCAGCTTGCGCGCGACGTTGCTCCGGTCGTGGCGAGGCTCGCAAATAATCTTCGTGGCCGACGCCTTACCGATGACACAGACGTAATAACGTTTAATAATTTGAGCGTTGAACAGCTTGAGGAAGATCAAAATCTGGCGACGGCGGTGAGCGGTTTGCGTTGTGCTGTCGCTGATGCTCTTTCGCAGTTGTTGCAGGTTCCGATGGTTGACTATTTGCGGGAGCTTTACGATCACGAAGGCAAAGCCGATCGACGTGTTCAGCTCTATTCGAATATCAACCGTTCGATGTTGCCGGACGACAATGGTGCGGTTGATCGTTCGCCTGATTCGTTTGCGGAGATGGCTCAACGAGCGATGGAAGATTGGTTTACGACCGCAAAATGTGCTCCGTTCGATGAGGCGCGTGCGCCGTTTAGCAAAACTGGCTTGCCACGTGAAGCTGAGATGGGTCTGGATCGTATCAGAGCTGCAAAGGCGATCATAGGTTTGGATCGTAAGCTGTTGGTCGATTGTCACTCACGATTCGATCTTGAATCTGCGCTTGCGCTTGAACCTGAACTGCGACAGGCCGGTGCTGGTTGGTTTGAAGAGCCTGTCGACCCGATCAAATTTCCAGATGATCTTCGCGAAATACGTAATAAGGCTGAATTGCCAATTGCAGGTGCTGAATTAGGCTATGGTGTCGGCCTATTCACAAAGCTAATGGAAGACGATGTGCTCGACATAGTGATGCCTGACGTGAAATTTTGCGGCGGCCCTGTTGAGGCGTATTTGATTGGTCGAGAACTTGAAGCTCGATGGGAGGGTTCAGTATCGATGCACTGCCCTTCGGGTCCGCTTTCTCTATTGGCTTCCGCTCACGCAACAGCGGCGTTCGGCAATAAAATCCCGCTTGAGCATGCTGTTTACGAAGTTGAGTGGCGACACGAGGTGCTTGAGCCGTTCGAGAATGTGAGCAAAGGCTTTCTGGAATTGCCGGACGAGCCGGGGTTAGGTGCTCGTGTTGATCCGGTGGCAATAGCGTTTCGCGGGCGGCAGTGGACCGAGTAGTTTTTCGGATTCTTCCTACGGTACGAGAACGATTACGGGGCTCGGGTTATGCTGTGTTGATTCGACGGATAATGGGCCGAGCGTTTTGCTGCCCTGCCTGAATTTTGGGAGTGTTTCGGCTTGGGTGTACCTTCTGGTGTGAATGGTCCGATTCTGACTCACCGTTCTGTATTGTTGAAACGATTGATCGACTTCGCGGTCGAGCCGGGTGCCGAATTTGCGATCGAGATGCTTCCACCCGACTATTCGCTCGGTGAGGAGTGGTCGAGTTTGTCGCGATCTGCGCAAGATTCCGAGAACGGCATCATTTTGATTAGTGCGTTGATACCGCCGTTAGGGTTTCGGCCTCGATTGGCATTGTTGCCGCCGTTCCCGATAACCGAACTCAGCAAGTCGAATTCATTCGACGATATGCGGGAGTTTGTTTCACGGCGTCATACGATCGCGATGATTTTGCTTCGACTGGGTCACTGGGCAATTGCAATTGCCGAAGACGGTAAATTGGTGGTTACGAAAACGGGTAGTAGGTTCGTCAAAAATCAGCATCGTAAGGGTGGGCAGTCCTCGAACCGTTTCAGACGGGGACGTGAGGAATGGATTCGCGAGTTGTTCGATCAGGCAGGTGAGGCAGCGAGCACGCGATTTCGGGAGTACGAAGGGCACTTGGAATATCTTGTATTAGGCGGGGACAGAGTAGTTCTAGGTCGTTTCTTGAAACGGGTAGAGCTTCCAGATGGGCTCGGCGTTCGGGTATTGCCGAATCGAATTGATGTTGGCCAGCCGGGACGAAAAGCCTTGGATCATGCGGTTCATGATGCGTGGTCGTATCGAGCTTTCGAGTTTGGAGATTAGCGTTTGGTTTACGATTCACTACCGAAGAGTCATTTTTCGATCTGACGCTGAGTTTGGGATGATCGATACAAACGTGTAGATTGAGTTCATGCGACCTGGCCGATTTTTAAAACGACTGATAAATCCGGAATCTGCGGGCGTCGAAACTGATGTTCCCGTAGAGGACAGTTCTCATCTGTATATTGTCGAAGCAGGTGTTGAAGAGCCTGAAATTCACGTTCAATCAGATGATGTGACAGTGATAGTCGACAAATCGACCCATACTGATGATTCTGAGCACATGTTTGCAACCGATGCCGAATTGCTGGACGCGGGGATCGATCTCAATGAGCTGTTCGGCACTGACGCTGGTTTCGAGGTTGAATCTGACGAAGAACTCAAACTCAATTCGGATGTGACGCAAGACGCCGAGGTTGAAGTTTCACCAGTTGCGAATCCAGAAAAACTATCTGTACCCATTGCGGACTCCGAACTCGATGATAATTTGCCAGAGCCAGAGCCAGAGCCAGAGCCAGAGCCA
>JABMNN010000056.1 GCA_013204545.1 Chloroflexota bacterium
CAACACCAACTCCAACACCAGCGCCCACATCAACACCAGCACCAACTCCGACATTAGTAGCCGCACCAACACCGACGGTAGCGCCCGGGGCAGATCCGACAGTAGCTCCCACCCCCGAAGCCACGGTTGCTTCAGGTGGAGATGGTGAGTTGCTCGCCGCCGGTAAGCTTCTCTACGAAGAGACAGCCGGGGTAAAGGGTTGTGCAGAATGTCATGGTTTCGAGGCCGAGGGCGGTGGCCCCGGATCAGCAAATGCTCCGAGTATCAGAGGAACAACTCGAAATAAAATTCGTAGTGCAATCGATGGCGCTTTTGATATGAATGGCATCAAACTCTCTTCCGCCGACCTAACGGCTATCGAGGCTTATTTGGGTCTCTTCTCGACCGAAAAGTAGAGGGCTTCGAACATGAAAAGTGACATGCAAATACAAAATAGACGAGACCACAAAGTGAATCTGGTTCTCGGAGGGCTACTCATTTCGTTGGTCATTTTGGCTGGCGCTTGTTCAAGCGACACTGCGAAGATCGGCACGCTAGCCAAAACAGTTCAATCAACAACAACACCCATTGAAGCTGATGCCGACCCGTTACAAAAACTAGCCGATGTTATTGGTGAAGTTCAGGAAGTTCAAAGAAGCCAGTTACCGGTCATTTTTAACGTTGAACTAACAGCAGAAGGGCCAAAGCCTGAACACCTGTTTGTACCATCTTTTCGAGATGTCCAAATTGTTCTCCGAGGTCGTACCGTCGTTGAAATGCACTATGAGGTGCTCGGTTTGAAACCAGACGAAATCAATTGGATTTCAGTCCCTGAAGATGCAGTTGATAGAGAAGTTGGGGTTTCAGATGAAGATCATGAGGCACATCATGAAAGAGATTTCGTGCCTTGGCGAAAGAAGTCTCTGTCAGGTATCCAGCCGTCAGGCGAAGAGGTTCACGGCTATACGACCGCAGGTGAGATTGATGTAATTCGATTCAGCACTGGAACTCTCGGAACGTTCGACGTCGTCGATCCTCTGCACTCAGAGATTTCGGCTCGATTGACCGTCTACTAAATGCAAACACCGGGCATCAATCAGTCATGTTTCGGCATGCTCTGATCTATGGGCCAAGCATAAACAAATTGGAAACTAGGCTCGATAAACACATTGGCCGAAATATCGGCAGATGGGAGACATCACGATGAGACAAATACACAAATTTCAAAAGAACGTTATCACTGTATTGATGTTGGGAGCTGCACTCGCCATTGTTACTGCATGTGGTGGCTCTGATGTCAGCAGTTCACCAGTGGCGACAATCACTTCTGTTCCGACTGCAACCCAGGTCGCAGCGCAGCCGACAGCTAAGCCGGATCCAACCGCAACTCAAGCACCAGTTGCTACTGCAACACAGGCCGCTCAGCCCACGGCGACATCTGCCCCGTCGACTGAAAGCCCATCAGGCGGGGGCGATCTCGCTTTCGAAGACCCAGCAGGTCAATTCGATCAGGAATTGTTGGCTATTGGCAAAGAAATTTTTGAAGTGAGCGCTGGTGGACTCGGCTGCGCTTTCTGCCACGGTCTTGACGGAAATGGTGACGGTCCGGCAGGTATCGGTGCGCCACCTAACCGTGGTCTTGATATGGCTAGATTCGAAGCTGGGTTAACCGAAGGATCAACCGGTGCAATGGAGTTCCTTCAGACCATGCTCACAAAAGCGGATAAACAAGCCGTAGTCGAGTACATTGGCTGGCTCGGAACTCAACCGTTAGCCGCCGAATAGTAAAAGCACTCTGCACGGAGGAAATACCGGTCCGGGATGGGAGAAGTATCGTGAAAAATGAACCTGAAGGTGGCCGGAATGTTAGTCGCGTCGCGCTGCTTTTCCTAACAGCACTCCTTGTCGTTGCCTTCGCTGTGGCATGTGGTGGACAAGATTCAGTCGATCCGATCGATTCCAATTCGAGCGGGTCTGGTTCAAGCGCGGTCTCAGCCGCCACTGAAGTTAAAGATGCTGACGACATGGCGATGTCTGATGATGGCTCGATGGACATGGACATGGACATGGACATGAGCTCTGTTGACGACACCAAAACCGCCACGGAAACTCGCGACCCATTCGTGCGTCGACCAATGGACCGTCAGGCCGCCGGATTCAAATTGACCGACCAGAATGGTGATTCAGTCAGCCTGAACGAATTCCGCGGGAAGTGGGTGGTGGTCGACTGGATTTATACCAGTTGCATGACCGTCTGCCCTGCGCTCACAGGAGAAATGATCCATGTGCGAGACGCTTTAGGCGATCGATTTGGTAAGCAGGTTCAGTTCTTGAGCATCACATTTGATCCAGATCGAGATAGCGTCGAAGTGATGCGTAAGTACGCTGAAAACGTCAGTGCCAACACCAATTCATGGTCGTGGCTCACTGGATCCCAAGCCGAAACCGACTCCGTCGCTCAGGCGTACGGTGTCAGCTACACGCCGGCTGAAGCAATGATGGGCGTTGCCATGTTCGATCACACTGCCCTAACGATCCTGATCGATCCAGGAGGCGTAGAGCGATACCACTATTACGGTGGTGGTTGGTCAGAAGATATGATCGAAACTCTGAATAACCTAGTGCCAGAAGTGACAGCAGGCAACGTCAGCCTTAATGACTCGGATGCAAGCCCATTAGCTGGACTAAGCGTTGAGGCAGCTGCACTGCTGTCCGATGCCACATCCTACTTCTGGGAAGACTGGGAACTCGACGAAGGCATAACCGTACAATCGGTACATAACTTCGCTGGCAAGATTCCGACCAAACGGTATTTTAATGAGCGTATGAGCAGCCTCGAAGAAAGCGGATGGACAAACCTCGGCAAGGAAGATGAGGGTGGAGAAGTGTATGGCTTGTACTACATGTTCAAAACCTCAGATTCCGACTTCATAGGCGTAGGCACCAACGAAAACGTCTTGGTTGAAGTTCGAGGTGAAAATTTCAATACAACCTTGGATACTCTGTTCTGGTTGGGTGGCGCTCTGTGCTGTCCCGCCTAGCAATACTGCTGCTAATACCGATGCTTCTCGTGGCTTGTTCACAAGCCAGCGTCGAAGTGGGTGAGTCAGTGAAGTACAACTCACCTGCACCCTTGCTTGAAGGGGTCACATTGACGGATGAGCACGTGAGCAGCGCATCTTTGGGCGATGGCCCAGTCATTCTCACATTCTGGGCAACAACCTGTGCACCTTGTCGTAGAGAACTACCGATGCTCGAGCAGCTGGCGAAAGACTACTCGGATCAAAACCTAACGGTTCTAGCAATCAACACCGGCGAGACGTCTCAAGAAATCACAGATTTCCTTGAGGAAATATCGGTCGATCTCCCGGTCGTGATCGACACGGACGGCACAGTGATGAATCGGTTCGAAGTATTGTTCTTACCGACGACCTACTTCATCGACAGCAACTGGGTACTTCGTTACCGAACGATCGGCGAACCGCGCCCCTCTCAAATAGAACGCGGCATGGAAGCAGTCCTCGCAAATAGCTGATCGACTATCCGAGAATAGCACGTTCTAACTCGCGGCGATTTCGCAGCATCCATGATGCCTATCTGGCTCGCCATGCCAAGCACTACAGTGCCTCGCTGCCTTTCGAGCTGGGCGTAACACTCGCTTCATCTGCTTGGTATGCAGTGTCGTGCGTAACGAACCCGATCATTCGATCAAAGAGCCGCGATCTTTGAGTTTTAGCGAGACCGTAAGCATCAAGTATTGCCCCAAGTTGACGTGCTCTCGCGCAACGTCAGCAGCCCTTCAAGCCCGGCTACATCGTCGCTGAAAAGCCGGACGTTCAGCCAGCACACCTGAGCCAATTCAACGATTGGATCGATTGGCACGGCGTACTCCCAGTCGATTGGGCCAACCGGATGTCCGTTGAACGCTCATCGCTATCAAGCCAAGCGCGGCGCATGGGTTTTCCGAGAGGGGCTTCCCCGTTGGGGATGCTCATCGTGGCAAATATAGATAAGACGCGAATCGGCGGTTTACCAAAACGATAAACCGCCGATGATCATTCCTAATTAGTACCTATCCAACTTTTCTCCCTCCCCGATTGGGAGGGAGTTGGAGGGGAGATTGCGACCGGCACTTACGTACCGGGAGCGAACGTTAGTACGGAGCCGGCGCTCCGGTCAGCCCATAGATGAACTCGGCGAATGCCATGTAGTTTCCGCTGAGAAGAAGTACACCGAACGAAAGCATCAGAAGCGCACTTGCGATGCCCATCCAGCGAACCATCTTCTCGAGCTTGAAAAGCAACGGCAGTACCTTCGCCATCATCACCCCAGCAATTACTAGCGGAATACCCATTCCAAGTGAGAACAGGAACAGAATCGCCGCACCATAGAGAGCCGATTGAGCCATGCCGACATATACAACCATGCCGATAACCAAAGCGGAACCGAAGCAAGTCATACAGCCAGTAGCGAACGCAATACCTGCGACCATCATCTCCCACGGTCGAGCGCTACCGTTGCTCTCGTGAGCCATCTTGGAAAGCACCGGCATCTTGCACACCAGCGGCGCCCGTGCTTTCGCTGCGACCCGCAAGCCCAAACCGATAACGATGATGCCTGCACCAAACGCTACCCATCGCTGTAGAGAGCCAAAGAAGGCAGTCTCGCCGAGTTGACCCGCTGCGAAGCCGATAATCGCTCCAGCTGTTGTATAAACAATTGTGAAACCAAGTACGAAGTACAATGCTGCCCTGAACACTCGTACTCGCTGACCAAGTGCAACCTGTCCCGACGCATCCTGCATGTTCATACCCGCAAGCGCAGGAATGAAGTAAGCAGTTAGCTGGAACAAGCACGGCCACATCGAAGCCAGCATTCCTGCCAGCAGAGCCATCACAGTGGCCCAACCGATACCAAATGGAGTATCAGCAACGTCATATTCGATCGGCAGATCCCATGCCATCGCCTGTCCATCAGGCATAGTCAGTGTCATCGCCGAAGCGTTGTCCATCTCTGCTTGACTCACGTCGAACCGCACAAGAGTCACCCTGTGGTGAGCAGAAGTTACCTTCACCTCGGTGAAATCGCTTATGTAAGTTTTACCGTCTACCGCCAATACCAAGTTTGGTAATTCATCCGAAAGACTCTCAGTGTGGGTGCTTTCAGAAACCACGAACACTGGCTCACCCTGAGGTGAATACAGCTCAGCGGCTCCGTCTGGGAACGAGGCTACGAAATACTCCGGAGTGGCGTAAGTCGCAGTCATTTCAGCACCCGATATGCCTTCGTACACCACCGAAACGAGCTCTTTTCGCAACGCATCAGTCAAGCTCCGCATTGGCAGGGCTGAGCCATCTGTTGTAGTCGACCCTGAGTTATCAGCGGCCAATCCAACTACAGCACCAAGGTCAACAGGCATTGCCCATTCAAAGATATTTTGGCCGGTCGAATCTCCTGGCGTGGATCCAACCGTCAGACTCAAAGAGTGGTCTACCTGAACAAAATTTTCTGGTGCGTAACCGAACGGAAGAGAGAAATCGAATCGGGTTGTTCTCTGTTCGAGCACGTTTTTGGTCACTCGTGAAGAAACAGCCATGAGCGGATCGGCGCCGTCGATGGAAAGCCAAACTTCGGGAATTTCTCCTGCGATTTGGTCTTCTCCGATATTTTCTGTAACGAAGAAAACAATCAGATCCTCAACACTATCCGCACCTCCGGCAACCTCTAGCAACAGTGGGTGTCCGAACACGGCGTTGACTTCAATTTCATTAGGGGTATACCCAATTCTAGTGAGGTCAGATATCAACCCACGAACGTACGTGTCATCAATGACCGCCGGTGCCCCACTGGATTCAAAATCCTTCGGAGTCTCCACTGAATCGATGATGGTGCCGGTCGTTTCCGACTGCCGAGTCGTTGTTCCGCCCGGCTGCACCACGTACATCAACGCAGCAATAATTAGTCCGGCGACAACCAATGTGCCCAGCACCAACATCAAGTTGAGCCGACCCGGATTAATCCGGCGCCATACTGACCGGAGTGCCCCCGGTTGTTTTGGGTTCTTTATTGCAGATTGATTCGACATTTCAAACTTTCTTTACGGTTCTACGAACCTACGTTCCTATGTCTCGGGTAAAAACACGCCGAGATGACTCAAGTAATGCAGATAAATAACAATCGCCAAATCTGCAACCGCGATTGCGGCAAGGGCTGTGCCAACCCCTATTAGCCGCTTCAATTGAATATCCGTTGAGGGTGAAGCACCAACATCGCCGTGTTGCGCTGTGTCGTCGGCAGCCCCAGAAGGAACACCAACCGCAACGATATCTGGCTCGTCTAGGGCGTCAAAAGCCGGCTTTACAACTACTGCGTCGATCCTCAAAGCAAAAATCACCATCGCCACCCATCCGATTGGTTTCAGAATGAATGCGATGAAATAAGCATCTCCGTATGGGAGTGCTAACAAATCTCGATAGTCGTAAATACCTGGGGCGGCATTTGGTGCATCGAATGCAGCGCCGTACAACCCGCTCAGCAAGATTCCTGTAAGCCCTAGTGTGGTTAACAGCAGGAAATTTTCGCCAAATCGGCCGGTAAGAATTCGGCTGCCAGTACCGCCGATCCACGCTGCCAGCAGAACTACTCCAACCACACCTGCATAAATGACTCCCGACATCGAATGAAGTATTCGAATAGCGATAGTCGCAATATCTGGCCACCACTCGAAGGCGAAGAAAACCTGAAGTCTCTGAACCCTGTCTGCTTCAGTCAAAAGCGACGTCTTATCTGCGGCTGAAAGAACGACCGGTGTCACCGATTCGACAAGATTCGCTGCGCCATCACCCTGTCCGAGCGCTGCCTGAACCTCAATCTCCAACTCCCATTCACCAAACCGGTCATATACAACTTCTGCAACATAAATTCCCGGCTCACCGGGTAGTTCAATCAACCTCTGTGTGGCAAGCAGTTCGCCACCTTCACGCCTCGTTCCAGTCAGTACAACCTCAGCGCCTTCGACCATGTCCTGGTCACCGCTATACGCTACACGAACTCGATACATTCTTCGCAACGGCTCAGAGTGATCTGGAATCAGTGACGAAACTGTCAATGTCAGTTCTTTGCCATGCGCTTCTACTGAGTCGGCGCGTGTCAGCCCGAAAAGACTCGACACAAGAATCGAGAGAATCAGCGCATAACGAATATGTCGAATACGAAGTTTCAATTTAGTGCCTTAGGGAACCGCAACTATCACAACTTCCATCGTGTATTCCTTCCCCGGAATTTCGGGATCAGGAATGGAGAAAAACTGCATCCAAGGTCCGAACATCACGTAGTCCAACCGGAACGTGTAGTGCCCATTTGGGCTCTTATCGGTAACCGTGAAGAACGGGCCATGTCCCATTGAGTACATGTCGTAGTCGATCTGGACTTTGACATCTTTGAACACGGAGTCATTTCCATCGTGCAAATAAAGATCAACCCAGGCAGTCAGGGTGTGGGTTGGGTAAGGATCGATAAATATTTCGGCAACGAACCCGTCACGCAGACGAATTGATCCCCCATTCTTCATCGAAACACGGCGGCCTTCGGTTCCCTGAACCTTTACTTGAAGCATGTTTTGTTCGAGATCAACACTCGACTCTAAAACACCAACTTCGCCATCGTTGTAGGCAACTCCGGCAACTCGTTCCGCCGTTACCGCTGCCTGATCAAGGTCGGAACCAATATCTCCAAAAAGATCGGATACGGCGTTCTGGGCAGAGTCAGAAATTACGGGATTGCTGGAATTCGAGAAATCGGTTGTTTCAGCAACAGCATTGTCACCGCCTGAGCAACCAACCAGAACAAACGGCATAAATGCAGCAAGTAATGCCGATATTCCCAACGTCGCTTTATTGTTCTTAGCCACTGCTACCTGCCCACCGTTATTGTTCCAGCCACTTTCGATACACCAGCCCATGCTCTGGCCACGCCCAAATATCGACACATGACGGTGGTCGTAGAAAACCTGCCCAGCCGCTTGGTCTACTCCTGAATCAATCCAAAGATTCACTTGTGCGTAATAGTGATTCTCTTAATAAACGTCAAACTTCGCCGTGATAATAAGCAAAACTGCGTGAACTTCGCATGAGATTTAGTTGGTTATTAACTGGAATTAGCGCGCCTATGGCAAAATTCACTCTGCACGTAAGTAGCCTCGTAATGCCATTCCACCGAACCTGTGTGAACTTGTTGAGATAACAATTTTTCGCTATTCAGGACTAGATCTCTCAACCTCTACACTTTGGGCACCGCACTACGAAATAGATTCATGACACTAAAGAACGATGTGATTTGTCTTCGGTAACCCATTCCATATCGGCTCCGCCAACGACCCTGCCACCACTCAATTAACGTGGTAATACCACTTCAGAAAGGGTGCTACCGGCACTGATAACGCAATGGACATCTGGAAGTTTTACGGCGTCACACATCGTGACCACATCGTCATGAACCCCACCTCGGAAGCAAAGACGGATCAATTCATCGCCCTCTTGCCCTTGAAGCCCAACGCTCGCGTTCTCGACGTAGCCTCAGGCAAGGGTGAGCAACTTCTCAGGATCATCGATAAGCACGATGCAACGGGCGTTGGTATCGACATATCACCCTACGAAGTGAAAGCAGCCCGTCAGCGCGCCTCCGTGCGCAACCTCGAAAGCAAAGTCGAATTCGTTGAGGGAGATGGCGCGAAATACAACGTCGAACCGAACTCATTCGACCTAGCAATGTGCCTTGGCGCAACTGGGGTCTGGGGCGGCTATCGGGGCGCAATCGAAGCTCTCAAGAAAACCGTTAAGCCCACCGGGCTGATCGTTTTGGGTGAACCCTACAAACTCAAAGAACCCGAGTCTGGTTATATCGAAGCAGAGCCAGAATTCGCTCCAACTCTGGTCACTCACGCCGAAAACGTTCAAATTGCCCAAAATGCCGGACTCAAACTGCTCTACTCAATCGTCAGCGATCACCACGATTGGGACCGCTACGAAGGTCTACGCCTGCGGGCTGCCGAACTCTACGCAGAAGAAAACCCAACCGACCCAGACGCTCACGAAATCCTCGACCGACAACGAGGCGAGCACGATACCTACCTCAAACATGGCAGAGACACCCTAGGCTGGGCGATCTATATGTTCAGGACCTAACGCACCGCCGCGTACCTCGACTGCACCAACCCACTCGCAAATCCCTGCGTTTCAACGTGGCGCAGCAGAACATCGCGATCCAGTTCACCAAACAGCGGAACCCCAGAACCCAACAACACCGGCATTCGACTCAAAATTAACTCGTCGATCAACCTCTCCCGCAAAAACCGTTGAATCGTCAACCCGCCATCGATGTAAACGTGCTTTGCCCCCTCTCCAGCCAGTTTCGCAGCTAACTCAAGCGGCTCCATAGCAAGAAACTCAACCTTGCCCGCTAAATGCGGTGCCGCATCATCGGCACCCAAGGTCGAACTCATTACCACCATCCTCTTGCCCTCGTACGGCCATAACCCAGTAGACACCACGAACTCATACGTCAGACGACCCATCACCACCGTGTCTACCGATGCCATAAACTCAGCGAAGCCGTAGTCGTCATCTCCCGCATCGTGCTCGAGCCAGTCCATCCCGCCATCAGCGCGGGCAATAAAGCCATCAAGGCTCGTCGCAATGTAAACGGAAATTTTTGTCTTCATATTTCACACCCTACTATCTCTCAATCAAAACACCGAGTCGACCTTATGATCGAGCCATGAAAACGAAATCAGTGAGTTCAGAATTAGACTCGTGCTCATCTTCGAATAACATGTGTAGCAGTTGACCGAATTGAGAATGGCACAAGCAATTCAGCCATCACTCACCATCATTAGAGACTGATAGCCAGCAGCACCGGCGATAGCGCAAGAAGGAACACGTCGTGACCGTCCCACCATTCATCGATACCCACCATCATCTTTGGGATCTCGAAAACAACCCCTACCCGTGGCTCATTGACCCCATCGACCATTTCGTTGGTGACTACTCGGCGATCCGCAAATCATGGCTAATTGGTGACCTCCACGAAGGTGCAAAGAACATCCCACTCGTTAAATCAGTTCATGTTCAAGCTGAATGGGACCATAACGCCGACCCCGTTGGCGAAACCGCATGGCTACAGTCAGTCGCAGATGACCCCGCTTCAAAAGGAATGCCAAATGCCATCATCGCCTACGCAAATCTCTCTGATCCTAAAGTAGAAGGCGTCCTAGAACGGCATGCCGAACACGCTAACTGGCGTGGCATTCGCCACATGCTCAACTGGTCAGACGACAAGCCAAATTTCCGGTTCGCCGAAGCTGGCGATTTGATGAGCGACCCACAATGGCTGGCTGGATTCAAATTACTCGCCAAATTCAACGGCTCCTTTGAAGTGCAAATCTGGCCATGGCAGCTTCAAGAAGCTGCAAAACTTGCCAACGATATTCCCGAAGTGCAAATCGTCCTCGGCCACACAGCGATGCCAATTGGTCGATCACCCGGCGAGTTACGTGAATGGCGTAAAGGACTCGAAGCCCTTGGAACCGCTCCCAACATCTCAGCAAAAATCTCCGCATTAGGAATGCTCGATCAACAGTGGACCACTGAATCGATAGCCCCATTCGTTCTTGATGCAATCGACATTCTAGGTGTCGACCGCTGCATGTTCGCGTCGAACTTCCCGGTCGATAGCTTGTTCAGCGACTACGAAACACTGTGGAACGCCTACGACGAAATAACGTCAGACTTCACCGAGTCCGAACGAGCCAAACTCTTCCGAACCAACGCCGAAAAATACTACCGAATCTAACATCAACCATGCCAACCATTCAGACCATCTACCACACTGGCTTCATCGTCGAAAACCTCGATAAAGCCCTCGACTTCTACACACGCGTTCTCGGAATGGCCGTCGAACGCGAACCAGCCATATCCGAAACGCCCTGGATATCTGAGGTAGTCGGCTACGAAAACGTAAAAATGCGGCAGGCTTACGTCGGTGTTGGCGACGGGCATTCGATCGAACTAATCGAGTACATGCGACCTCGCGGCGAGAGACGGTCCGACCAACATGACCGAAACCGACCCGGCTCCGCGCACGCCGCAATGGTCGTCGATGATGTTCCGACGTGGAGAGATCGACTCGAAGCAGAGGGGATTAATATCTTCGGACCCAAATACGAACGTGATCTCGAATATCCGTGGGCGCGCTATGCAATCTACTTTCAAGACCCCGACGGCAACTGGCTAGAAATGATCTCCCGCAACCCCAAACCCGAAGGCTCAGACGAAAACTAAGTCGTCCGACGACGCCCGGGAGTAACGGAGACTGCGCTCAATGGCAACAATCAGTCCCTTCCAGACGGAAGGGCTAGGGTAGGAGATTGCGACGCGCTACCAAGTCGTCCGACGACGCCCGGAGCTATAACGAGACTGCGACGCGGAGCCGAGTCATCCTATGACGAGCGCGACTAACGCTAACGCAAAACGCGACTACCGCTCGTATATTTTCGCTGACGGCGTGAATCCGACCACGTCATCCGTAATCATCCCCGGAAAAACTTCGCACGTAAGCGTGCCATCGGCGTTTATCTGGAGCAACGCTACGCCCAGCACCTGATCCATAGTTCCTGCGACTATGTCATCACCAGGCCGCATTCCGTTAGTACCGCCGAGTCCAGAGCGAGACTCATCGTTACGTGCAAAGTGGGTGGAGTAGCCCAATTCGTATCTCACCAGTCCAGTCTCTGTTGTGATGGTCAGAGGATCGGGAGCATTTCCAAGAATGCCGAACTGTCGGGCATTGCCCAGCTCACCGGAGAAATTGCCTGTAGAGAATCGCCACTGGGTTGGATCAAGGGCATCGGGAACGATCGCAAGGTGCCCATCCCAATATTTTGATGGCTCAACACCAGCGTAACCATTCGTACCCTGTTGGAACCAGTTACCAGAGAGAGTGCCTTCTACGTCGTAATCGATCTTCCCTGCTCTCGGCTCTACCTGTCTCAGCATCAGGGCTAGCATCGATGTGCGGATATCCTCTGGAAAGTACGGAAATGGGTCAACTGTGTGGATCTTCCATGATTCATGGTCGTAGTGAGCAGGAACGATGTAGCCGGAAGCAGTCGTCTCGTAGTCGTAGACGCCGAAGTCGAGAGTCTGTGCACCGACGCGACCCACCACCTGTCCTGCCTTCACAGGTATCCCTTGCCATCGTCCAGTTCGCCCACCCTCTGTCTTGCTCCACTCCGCTTCAATCTCAGGGTCTAGTGATGTCAGCAGGTCGAAGTAGCTTGTGAACGTACAGGTGTGAGCGATATCCATACGCCACTCACGTTGGCGAGACTGACCAGTGTCTACATTGATATCACGTGACTGTAGGCTATATATCACGCCGTCCTGAATCGCTCTGACCTCGTACACATCCCGACCCAGTGAACGGTCGGCTGGTTCAAAATACATATGGTCGATCGGGGTGACGTGAGCACCCGCAAGCATCCCGTAAGGGAGCATATGTAAAACGTCTTCAGGCCGCATCGGCGAAACAGAGAACATCACCGTCCCGGTGCCAGTGCAACCGCTAAAACCGACCGATTCCTGTTCGCTATCACTGGAGCCCGGCCGTCGTTGGTTCGGTGTCTCTGTAGAGCGGGCTATCACTGTTGATGACGATCGCGACGAGTTGGTCGGTGTAGTAGTAGGGCGCACCGTCACGGTGGCTGTTGGCGATAGTCGTGACCGACTGATCGGTGTCGCCGTCGAACTTGCTGGTGTGGTGGACGCTCTGACCGAACTGGGATTTTCACGTTCCGTAACACCTGCGGTCGTGGCAGGATCAGTTATTTCTGGTGCCACATTCGTTGGGGCGATAGGGGTTGAATTGACCTCTGATACTGCTGTGCAAGCAGAGGCTGCAATCACCAACCAAACCGTTACGGCGATCCATCGGACATGAAGGAAATTTATCGTAAGCATACTCGGAGCGTAACGGCAACTCTAACGCATGTCATTGACTCAATTGGCAACAATGTATGAGTGCCGACAACCACGCGCCATTGCTAGAAACCGAACTAATTTGATGATGTAAAGTCAACGATGGAAGTAACCTAACTCATGCTGCAGCTGCCCGATAAATTCGTATAAACGGATATATCAGAACTCATAATCCAATCCTGTTTGCCTGTTTTATTAGGGGCGATGTTCAACGCAACCGTTAAATAGCCATGCCAAACCCCATCTCAACATGGCTCTCAAAATTCCTGAACCGTTTCGGTGGTCCAAAACTCACCACGCCAGAGAAGAACCTAAACATCTTCAAAAACGGTGTTCGTGAAGTCGATGAAGGTCACCCCAAAAAGGCAATCGAATACTTCACCGAAGCCATTATTGCGTCACCAAAATCGTCCAAGCTTCACCACTATCGAGCCGATGCCTACGCGTTAAACGGTGACTACGAACTAGCGGTCATCGATTTCGATACCTCAGTACGTCTCAACCCTTCCTACCCTGACACCTATCTTGATCGAGGTAACGCCCATTACCAACTCGGTCAGTTCGAAGCCGCCCTCAAAAACTTCTCAGAAGCCATTCGACTTAAACCCGAATGGGGTGAGGCCTACGCCAACAGAGCAGTAATTCACATCGAACTCGGTGAAGACAGTGAATCTGAATACGACGTAAAAACTGCAATCTCTCTTGGCGTCAACGAAACCCAACTAAACAAAATGCTAGAAGACGCTCGCAGAGAATCTAGCGACGTCAGATGAAACTATCTTTCAGTCATTCAGCGCAGCTTGTTCCAACGAACAACTAGAGTCGATAATAGCTAGCTAACAACCATCGTTAACTCGGATGCGTTAGACGAACTGCAGCTTCCCATTTCGTATAAACGGCAACTCCAACACTTCCGCCTGAGAAACTGCCGGAAACTGCATGTCACCAAATCGTGATTTGAGATCTTCAGGCGTCTCGATAATTTCTGGTGCATTAACTCGCTCGAAACCTTGGACCTCTTCTTGATAGAAGAAAACCATTATCGATTCACGGGCATGGCGCGACCCGTTTGGAAGCAACATGCCTGCAGGTAACCCTCGCCACATGTGAGGGACTCCGGGGCCTATGTCACACAGAGTGTTCGGAAGTATCACAATCCGTTCACCGCCAACGTCCAGAAGAATCGCCGATTCGAGAATTAGTATCCGTTCTCTAACGAATCGTTTTCCGTCCACGCTCAAGTGAACGTGCCTCATCAACCCGTCAGATTTGCAAAAACGATTGACCCCGAACTGCCCTGAAAAACCTATCCCCGAGTGATCAGAAAAATAGGTCATCGTGAATGCCTCGAATGGCTCTTCACGCCCGGCAGCCTCTTCGTCTACGAAATAGCTACTTTGAATTTCCATACCACCAATAGAGTGTGTTGCATGTGTCACGGAATTACTCACATTTCAAGGGTTTGAGTCACGATATTCGACGAAATGCTATATTTCGTCGTCATCGATTTGCCGAGAGAGTAAATCGTTACGATAATCGGTGCAACAAATTGGTTATATGCTCATTTTATTTCGAATACTCGCGAATAATAACTTAAGATTACGAATACCGTAGAAATAGAAATGGGATATTCCTCTATGCGATTCTGCGTTGCTTAGTGGCAGTGTCAGAGTCAGTTGGGTTTTCATCACGATTGATCTCTACATGTGCAATCGAGCAACGTACTGGCATCCCTACATGTCAAACATACTCAGCCGCGTACATGACTCGAGCAAGGATGCTCATCCGAGTGTTGCTCATGCGCCTCTAAGCACCTAAACTCTCGCCATTACGGATATCTGAGGGCTCAACCGAATGACTACGATCGAATCTCGCACCGACGAATTGCTGATTGCTCACCTGCTCAGGCGGGCGGGCTTCGGAGGCACGGCAACCGAGCTTCGCGACTATTCGAACCTAAGCTACGAAGTTGTGGTCGATAAACTGCTGAACGCTGTCGATTCGACGTCAATTCCACAGGACGTTATCCGTCGCTACCACATCGACCAATCTGACCTCCGTACCAGAGGAAGTAGCTCAGGCAACTGGCTCTACCAGATGGTCACTACCGATGCTCCTTTCATTGAGAAAGTGAACCTGTTCTGGCATCGGGTGTTCGCAACCGGTCAAACGAAGCTTATCCAGGGCAAGGCGATGGAAACCCACCTCGCTATGCTTCGAAAATTCGGGCTAGGAAAATTCGACGACCTTCTCCTCAACCTGTCCAAAGATCCCGCAATGATCCTGTGGCTCGACAACCAGGACAACCACAAAGCCTCTATCAACGAAAATTACGGCCGAGAAATCCTCGAACTGTTTGCGATGGGGGTCGGTAATTACACCGAAGAAGACGTCAAAGAGTGCTCTAGAGCATTCACCGGTTGGACGGTTGAAAACACCGACTACATGGCGCTGAAGATGCGCAACAACACGATGCGTCCATACGGATACGTTAATTGGCAATTCAAATTCGACCCCGATGACCACGACAACGGCGAAAAAACGTTCTTGGGCGAAACCGGAAATTTTAACGGTGACGACATCATCGCCATCATCTGCAAGAACCCCGCAACTGCTGGATTCATAGCTCGGCACCTCTATCACTACTTCGTTGCCGACGAACTGCCGGTTCCGCAATGGCCGCACTTCCCGCCAATCAACCCCGAAGCGATCCAAGTAATGAGCGATGCATACTTCGACTCTGGATACTCGATCAAAGCCATGCTCAGAGCGCTATTTCTCTCTGATTCGTTCAAATCAAAGACCGCGTGGAACGCACGAGTGAAAAGTCCGATAGAACTCGTAGTCGGAACTGTTCGACTCGCCGGAGGGTACGACGGGCCTAGTTCCGACGTTTACAACCACATCGCTGCCAGCGGTTATATGGGGCAAGACATATACGCACCCCCGAGCGTCGAAGGTTGGATGGGCGGGGCCGACTGGATTTCGACCGGATCAATGGTGATGCGCGTCAACTTCGCAGGTGAGATCGTTGGCAACCTCGATAACAAAGGGGTTCGCGATTTGATTTCCACAATCAAGTCAGAGACTGGGAACGTAACAACCCCAGAATCTCTAGTTAGAACAAGCCTCGCAAATTTAGGAAATCTCCAAGTATCTGACGAAACCCGCGAAGGACTCGTTCAATTCGCTTCTAGTGCTGAGGATTCCGCACACCCCTCAGACCAAGACGTTGCATCGCTCCTTCAACTTATCGTTGCTACCCGCGAATACCAGTTCGTATAAACATGATTACCCAAACCAAATCGAAGCTAAATTACGTCGATACAGTAGGTTTTGGCGCTGACGTTGGCGGTCGTGGATTTCACATTCCTGTCGACCTATCCATTCGACCCGATGGCCGCATTTACGCTGTAAACCGTAGTCCGATGCACCGACTCGGCATACGCGTCGGTATCTGCGATGTTAATCACGGTTGGTATCACGAGTTTGGAAGCGACGGAACTGATGATGGTCAGTTCGTGGGACCTACCGCGATCACGCACGGCCCCGATAATCGCGTCTACATCGCCGATGAAGAGCTAAATCGAATCACCGTGTACACCCCAGACGGCGAGTTCATCTCGAAGTGGGGCGAGCAGGGCAGCGATCCCGGTCAAATTAATGGACCCGCTGGCCTGAAGTTCACCTCAAATGGCGATCTACTTGTGGTCGACCACCTCAACAATCGAATCCAGCGCATGACTCCAGATGGAAAGTACATCTCGCACTTCGGCTCAGAAGGCACCGGTGAAGGCGAATTCAATCTCCCTTGGGGCATCGATACCGATTCCGATCCTTCTGGCAATATCTACATTGCCGATTGGCGTAACGACCGAATTCAACGCTTTACATCCAACGGCAAATTTATCGACATGTACGGCTCGTCGGGTCGTGAGGAAGGCAAGTTTGACCGACCCTCCGACGTTGCCGTCGACCAAGACGGTTTCATATACGTCGCCGATTGGGGCAACCAGCGCGTTCAGATGTTCGATTCCAATTGGAATTTCCAACAATCAGTAAGAGGCGAAGCAACAGTCTCACCATGGGCGCAGGAATACCTCGATGCCAACGCCGATGAAGCCGAAGCTCGATCTCGATTTAATCCGTTTATCGAAGTCGACACCGATGATCCACATGAAATTTCCTCAAGGGTAGAAAGCTACCTGTGGGACCCCACGGCAATCGAAATCGATCCTGAAGGCAGGCTCATCATCACCGACTCCCTCCGCCACCGCCTACAGGTCTATCAACGATCAAACGAATAGTTCTGACGCAACAAGGTCGCACTCTGCAATTGCGAGGAGTTCGATGACACAGCAATCACGAACACCTGTGAAAAATCGTTCGACTCAGTAAAAAAACCAACCAACTCCAAGTACCCGTACCCACCATGACCATCACAGCCAAACGAGAAAAAGTCCTTGTAGTCATCCAGCTCTCAGGCGGTAACGACTATCTCAACTGCATAGTTCCCTACCAAAACGGCTTCTACAAAGACTCTCGGAAAAATATCCGTATCACCGACGATCAAGTCATTCCCCTCGATCAGGGCTACGGGCTCAACCCCGGCATGGGACCCATCAAAGATCTCTACAATCAGGGCAAAGTAGCGATCGTTCACGGCATCGGTTATCCCGTGCCAAACCGATCTCACTTCCGATCGATGGACATCTGGCACACCGCCGAACCGACTACAGTCGGATCAAAGGGCTGGCTCGGTCAAGCGATCAAAGACCTCGACCCTCAGGGCAGTAACCCTGTAACCGCAGTTAACTTCGGAAGCGGACTCCCTCGCGCCCTCGCAGCACCCGGAGTACCTGTAGCTTCAGTCAGCGATCTTGAGAACTACGGCCTGCTCACCGGGGTTGCTGGTGTTGATCAACGACAACAAGCCCTGAACGTATTTAGCCGCATGTACACACCGCTGCTCGGCTCTGACACCGTGATGGACTATCTTGGCCAGACCGGACTCGATGCCATGCGTGGTGCCGATATTCTCAAAGCAGCGCCTCTCAAGTACAAGTCGAACGTCGAATACCCTGATAATCCGTTTGCCAAAAGCATGAAGGGCGTCGCGCAAGTCCACTTCGCCGATCTCGGTACTCGAGTTTTCTACACGCAGTACGGCGGCTTCGATACTCACACCAATGAAGTAGCCCTTCAGTCGAACCTATGGAGCCATATATCGAGCTCACTCGTATCGTTCTTTGACGATCTCGAAGAGCACGGCCTTGGCGACGAAGTAACCGTTCTGATGTTCTCTGAATTCGGTCGTCGTGTTCTCGACAACGGAACAGGAACCGACCACGGCTCGGGCGGAGTCGCATTCGTAGTCGGCAATCAAGTCAAAGGCGGTCACTACGCCGAATATCCGTCGATCGATCCCGTCGACTGGGTGCAGGGCGACCTAGCATTTAACAACGACTTCCGAGGCCTCTACACCGACATCCTTGAAGACTGGCTCGAAGTCGATGCTAAACCAATAGTCAACGGCACCTACGAAAAAATAAAACCCTTCGCCGTCTAGCTAACCATCACCCTAACCCACTTACGTTATTCGTCGAGCAGCGATTCCGAATCGACAGCTCCGACGCTACCTGGTTCGTAAGACTTCAGCCCCACACTCGATGAATAATTAAATTCAACGCTTTCGCTTGCGTACATGATCAATCGGTACTTTGAGAGAAAATAGCCCCTTCGATCCAAGCTTCCAAACTGAAATTCTTTGCCGGAGCCAAACCCACCATATAACGGAAATGGCGAAGGCTAACATCACACCTAGTACAGCAAAGTAACCCCACTCAAGCTTGAGTTCTGGAATATTCACAAAGTTCATGCCGTATATTCCGGCGAGGAGCGAAAGTGGAAGAAAAATGGCAGTGATGATCGCCAGAACTTTCATCGTTTCATTCTGTTTCAACGCCAATGTTCCCTGATAGATAGTCATCGCACTGTCAGCCCGTTCTCGCAGAACATTGTTGATCTCGAATGTACGCGTTGCGCGTGTAGCCAAATCCTGAAATGAAACGCCAAGTTCAAAATCGCTGTTTTTCTTTGCACTGCCAATCGAATGGAGCACCTCTGTCTGCCGGGCCATAGCTCGATTGATTCTCAATGCGCTGCGTTTCAGCCTGAGCAAACCGGCGAGAACCAATGGTTGAGGATTATTGATCGCCGCTTCTTCAAGGTCATCGATGACATCGCTCATGTGGTCAACGGTTGGCCTGATGTGAGACATAAATCTATCGAGGATCAAAAACGTTAATGATTCTGGATCGCTTGCAACCACAGCCCCGGTGCTGAACTCATCGAAGACCTGGTCGATGCTGAGTAAGTCGACCGCGTGGGTCGTAACAACGAAGTTACGACCAATGAAAATCCCAAGTTCAGCGATTTCAACGAGCTCCGATTCAGATGCGTAGTTGATTCCATGGGCTAATACGAACTCGTGATCACCGTACTGTTGATATCTAGCGGTCTGAATTTCAGTTTGCAATGAGTCATGCACGGCCTGCGTGTGGAGGTCGAATGTCTTCGTAAGAAGATCAGAAGTGGTTTCGTCATGCACCGAAACGTCCAGCCACAGGAGCCCGGCGTCACTGTCGACAAACTGGGCTATTTCTTCCATATTCACTCGCACAGTGAGATTCGATTCGGAATTCACGAACGCTGCGCGATTTTCCATCATTCCACATCCCTTTCAAAATCAGAGTGCCGCACTCACAGATTTTCGAAATTGTTACCACATCAATGAAACGATTACTTAGCTAACCATCACCCGTAACCCACTTACGCCCTTCGCCGACAAGCGATTCCGAATCGACAGGTCCGATGCTACCTGGTTCGTAAGGCTTCAACCCCGCCCGCCCTGCACTAACCCAAGCGTTGATGAACGGATCGATGATTCGCCACGACGACTCAATCTCGTCACTACGATTAAAGTGAGTTGCATCCCCGATAATCGCATCTAGCAGCAACCGTTCGTAGGCATCACGAATCTCGCCCTTTGGGAAGTGAAATTCCAGCGATTCCGTAGTCAAATTCGAACCAGCCCCCGGAGATTTATTCACAAATTCCAGATTCACCCCCTCGTGAGGCTGAATCGAAATCACCAAACGATTCGGACGAGCCTCATCATTATCCCCGAAAATCGACTGAGGCGGTCGCTTGAACTCAATCGCTATCTCCGAAGTCTTTCGTTCCAGTGCCTTCCCCGATCTCAGTACGAACGGCACACCCTGCCACCTCCACGTATCAACAAACAACTTCACCGCCCCGAAAGTTGCAGTTGTAGAAGCAGGGTCAACTCCAACCTCATCCAAATATCCGTTGTACTGCCCACGAACAGAGTTCTCAATCGCATAAGTCGAATCCACTGTCCGAACAGCCGAAAGAACCTTTGCCTTTTCATCACGAAGAGCGTCGGGTGTAGATGAAGCGGGTGGCTCCATTGCGATAAGGGCCAGCAGCTGCATCAAATGGCTCTGAACCATGTCACGCAACACCCCGGATGTATCGTAATAAGCGCCCCTCGACTCAACGCCCAAATCCTCGAGCACGCTTATTTGAACGTGATCAATGTAGTTGCGATTCCAGATCGGTTCAAAGATCGAATTAGCGAATCTGAATACCAAAATGTTCTGAACAGTGTCTTTGCCCAGATAGTGATCGATCCGGTAAATCTGATCTTCATTGAGCACCGTGTGGGCAAGGCTATTTAATTCCTTAGCCGACTCAAGATCGGTGCCAAACGGCTTTTCGATAACCACTCGCCTAGAACCATTGGTTTCGTTGAGCGATCCCGACTCAGCGAGTGCGATCAGCGTGTCGGCGTACAGCGACGGTTTTAGAGCGAGGTAATAAACCCGGTTGTCTCGATCTTTTTCACCGCACCCGAAAGTAATCTGTGCATCAAGCTCAGCCAACGTCTCATGATCGGTAGATGATCCAGCGAAGTAGTCGACATTGCCAGTAAATTCCTGCCAATCGGAATCGCTTTGGTCGGCAAGTCCTTCTCGAAGAAACGTATGAAATTCAGAATTGGTAAATTTTGACCTTGCTACTCCGATAAACGAACAGCGATCCGGAAGTGCTCCCGTTTTCGACAAGTGAAACAACGCCGGACCCAGCTTGCGTTGAGTTAAATCGCCCGAAGCACCAAGTACCACAACCGTCGTTTTTTGAGTTTGATTCTGCATTTAGTGGAGTCTACGTTGACTTTGTCATTGCGAGAAGCCAGCGACATGGCAATCACGTCCTAAGCCTCCAACTTCACGGGCCACCCCACAACGCTCAGCCTCTCAGAAAACGTGGCTCAGCCACCAACCTAATCGAGCGTAATGAACAGTGAGTGCCGAATTTTGCCATTCACCGCACGACTAATGTGACCCTGTCCCGTCGTGTCCTCAGCAAGAAACATCTCGCCCGCCTCCAGCACCCGCTTCTCGCCGCTGCCAACCGTAATCTCAACCGCCCCATCAAGATTCACAACATACTGACGCCTTGGAGCAACGTGGAAATCGTAATCATACGACCCGCTAGTCTCCCGAAAAATTAATCCCGTCGCAGCAACCGTTTCCGAAATGTGACCCACCAAATTCGGCTCCATCTCCACCTCAATCTCACCAAAGTGCGACTGACCATCATCCCCCGTGTACAACCGCGTAACCTTCGTCTTTTTTGTCATAAAAACTCCTCCAGATAAACAGAAGCCTGAATCATACGACTCAGGCTTCCATAAACAAATCAGACCAGTTCCGGTCACTCCAAACGACCCCTAAAGATTCCGAAGATCATCCGTCGGAGGAGTCCCCGAACTACGCACCGCACCCGGGTCCATCTCCAACGCCAACGAATCCAACGTCAGACCTTGTTTCCTTGCCCTGAGGTCGAAGTAAACAACAGTCAAACCTATGGCAGCTACGGGAGCAAGCAAAGCCATCCCGATCGAAGACATTATGACGGCTAGTGGTTCACTAAAACCGTCGACGATTCCTGTAACAATTCTTATCAATATCTGAATCACAATACTGATCAGAAAAAATACGATTGCGATACCTAGAACACGCCAGCGACTGCCTTTGACGAGATCGTAGCTACCTGTAAGTGCGGATACCGGTCCCGCTCCGTCAATCAAAATCAACGGAAAAATAAATGCCCAGGAAATCATGAGAAAAATTATTAGTGGGATGCCGATAAGTATGAGTATCAACACTCCGGAGAGGCTTATCGCAAGCATTGCGAGAATGCTCGAAACGATCAATATCCATAATTTCGAAAGCCCACGCCGAAGACTAACCAGAGCATCGACGTTTCGACCACCATATTGCCTTGCGACCGCATCGATCGTTGCTCCTACGGCGATCATAGTCGCCACCCCACTGAGAAAACTGATTACGGAAAATTTTGGCGCAGCAGCCGCGTATTCATCGAACGCGGCTTTGACGGGCTGCCTCAGACCCGGAAACGGACGTCAAACCTGTAATTGAGTCTGGAATTACGAATAGAACCACAAGTCCCAATATCTGAGGGGGCAACCCAATTAGAATGAATGCCCAAAAATTCTTACCGTAGAGATGAAACGTGTGACTAATTAATTGGCCCAGGTCACGGTAAGGAATAAAACTCTGACCTTCCCGAGCTTCCAACGGAGTCCCGCACCACGTGCAAAACTCGGCGCCCGCAGCATTATTCTGACCGCATTTGTCACATTTCAGAATAATCAGCCCTTGTCCTAATACAGAAAATGCAAAAGCAAAACATACCAGAACCCCGGCACATAAAGCTATGCCATTGATGAGAGCCAGCTATTTTCTGTACCATCGCCTAACGAACAGAAGCCTGAATCGTAAGATTCAGGCTTCAAATAACAATCTATTTAGCGACGCTGATCAATCAGTCCTCCCCCGGATCGGGGGAGTTAGAGGAGGAGAATTGCGACGCGCGACCAAGTGCGAAAGCACGCCCGGAGCCATAACGCCAGACTGCGACGCGGTCCCAAGTCATCCGATGACGCCCGGACCATCACGCACTTCTAAAAGCACTCACAACTTAGAAGTGAATCGCCTCACCCGTAACCGCAGCACCAGCTTCCTTCACAGCCTCCGACAACGTCGGGTGAGCGTGAGTCATCTTGTGCAGCTCAAGGTTCGTACCTTCTAACATTTGAAGCATCCCGATCTCAGCGATCAACTCCGTAGCTTCAGGGCCAATAATGTGCGCCCCAACAATCGCGCCTGAATCATCATCAGTCAGCACCTTGACGAAACCCTGAGGCTCACCAATCGCAACCGACTTACCAGCAACCGCAAACGGCACCTTGCCGATCTTCAAATTAATTCCTTGTTCACGAGCCTGAGCTTCCGTAAGCCCGATCGAAGCAATCTGAGGCTGCGCGTACGTACAACGCGGCATGTTCGTGTAATCATCGATCGGCTGAGGAGCGTGACCCGCAATCGTCTCCGCCGCCACAACACCCTGATCGAACGCAACATGAGCCAGCATTAACTTGCCGTTCACATCACCGACAGCGTAAACACCGCCGACATTCGTCCGCATATTGCCATCAACATTGATGTAGCCAGGGCCAACCGTCTTGATCCCAACATTCTCAAGACCAATGCCATCGGTGTTTGGCTGAACACCAACACCCAGAAGCACCTTGTCGCAAACGAACTCCTTCTTCTCGCCGTTCACTTCGTACTGAACCGCAAGACGACCGTTCTTCTTCTCAACGCCAGAAACGCTGGCAGAAGTGGCGAACTCTATGCCCTGTCGACCAAACTGACGCTCCAGTTCAACCGAAACTTCCTCATCCTCTCGTGGAACCAGATGACCCAACATCTCGAACATCATCACGTTCACACCGTACGAATTAAAGTAATAGGCGAACTCACAACCAATAGCCGAAGCACCGATAACAGCAATCGCCTCAGGCTGCTCACGAAGCTCAAGGGCATGTCGTGAAGTGATGATGTCCTTGCCGTCAATCTCAAGACCCGGCAAGCTACGAGCCCGTGCGCCAGTTGCAATAACAATATTCTTGGCAGTAAGCGTCTCGCCGCCCTCGACATCGATCTGCGTCGATGATTTCAGTGTCGCCTTGCCTTGAACCAACGTGATCTTGTTTTTCTTGAACAGAAATCCAATACCGTTCGTGAGCGCCTTCGAAACCTTGCGCGAACGATCGACCGCTTTCGACATACTGGCCGACCACTCGCCAACCTCGATGCCCCAGTCCTCTGCGTGCGAAAGGTGATTCACAACTTCAGCATTCTTGAGAAGTGACTTTGAAGGGATACAGCCCCAGTTCAAGCAAACTCCGCCGAGTCCACCAATGCCCGTGCCATCATCCTTCTCAACAACCGCTACGCTCAACCCAAGCTGAGCACCCCTGATCGCGGCGTGGTATCCACCGGGCCCCGCACCAATAACAACAAGATCGAAGTTAGTTTCTGCCATTCCAAATACTTCCTGAGACTAGCCTGACCATCAAATCCCTAATGACTAAATGCCAAATACAAGGACAGGCTCTAAACGTACAACGAACTTACGAAGAAACAGCGTTATACACGCGTCTGCACTCCGTAATACGAAATTCCAACCGCCCGATTATACGACCGACCCAGCCCTCAATCTTCCGACTGGCATGCCGAACTTGATTCAGTATCAATCGCAACCTGCACAAAACAGTCTAACCAGTCGACTTCGCAGCACAGTGAAAAACACGGGAAAACCCCAATGCGTCCGCAACGCGCAAACAGTAATACTGAACGTGTAGACGAACAAGAACGACCGCAGTCGTGCCGTTGTTGTGAGCGTGGTGTGGAAGCGCGGATTCCGTCGATATGGGCTATTTTCATTTCAAAATCCAGAATTGCCTGAGGCAAACAATAAGCCTCACTCTTCTCGCGTTCGCCCTAATTCTGATCACTGCATGTGCGCAAGCGACCGAATCCGAACGCGCAACCGTTTCCGCCGCAGCTGTACAACTCACTGCCAGCGAAGAAGCAATCCCTCGTCCCGCTTCCACATCTGCGACTTCGGCTCCTAGAAATCCCAACGAACCTACTCTGGTTCCTGTCGCAACACTTGCCTCAATAGAAGCCATGCCTGCCACTGACGAAGCGATCTCCACGCCTAAGGCGCGCGAAACAGCCTCGCCCGGAAACCCCGCTAGAGGCGCTCTACCAACATCAATATCTATTCCGGTAAACCCAACCGAAGTGCCAGTGCTAGTTGCCTCAACAATTCCAGCACCAACACCAGCTGCAACCGCCACACCAATCTCAACTACAGCACCTGCACCCGCCCCCACGCCACGCCCAACACCCGGACCCATCACCCGCCAAACCCAATTTGTCCCGCTTGATGAACCCAAATACGTCTCTCGTGAGAATGCGTCCGGCAACATAACCAATGCCTCGTACGTACTGGGCGTCGCCAACAACGGAGAAGCACGCGCCTATCCGCTCGACATGATGTGGTATCACCACATCGCCAACGACACGGTAGGTGGCGAACCGTGGTTAGTCACCTACTGAATTCTCTGTCATTCAGGGGTCGGGTTCGATCCCATAGTGAACAGTCAACTTCTCAACTTCGAAGTTGTCTCCCTTATCAATGGCGTGTTCTCGATGACTGATCGAGAAACAGGAACGCTCTGGACACACTTCGACGGTGTATCGCTGTCAGGTCCGCTCCTCGGCGAACGTCTTAAATTTCTACCAATGCAGATCACAACATGGGAAGAGTGGCAGCGACTCTATCCACACACCACAGTTCTCGATTGGAGCACCGGATTCCAGTCGCAATATCGATCAGTAATGCCCGGCGCGAGCGTGGGCAGCGATGCCGACTTCAACGACACGCGTCTTCCAGTAAACGCCCTCATGATCGGCGTCGAATTGAATGATCAGTTCAAGTCATACCCGCACCAACTTATCGACCGCGAGGGCAGCGTCATCAACGACACGCTCGGAGGCGAACCTGTAGCAGTCTTCCACACGCCTGTCGGAGATTCAGGTCTCGCTTACAAACGAACCGTCGACGATCAAACACTTACATTCCAGATCGAGATTTCTTCAATCAACATCTACTCAGATCAGGAAACAGGAACGCTCTGGACGTCGACAGGGCTAGCAATCGACGGACCGCTATCAGGCACGCAACTCGAATTCATGCCGTCTATCACCACAGAATGGTATGGCTGGGCTGAATACCACCCAACAACCGCCATCTACGGAACCCCGTCCGATTGGGTAGCAGTTACCGGGCCATCCACACAGGGTGGCTTCAACTAGAGCTAGTCAGCTCGATTTAACACCGATCGACCAATCGACTCCAAATCACCCAATAACCACGGCATAGCGTCGGTCGAAGGGCCCGCCGAAACCGTCACGACCCAGCTTTTCTTCCGAAGAGTAGCAACGCGGCCCATCCCGTCTCTATTGATCAACGCTCCAACCTGGTCGATCAGATCGCTCGAAGCATTATTGAGCTCATAAATCGGTAAATTCTGAATAACGAATCCGTCTTTTATCATCTCGTATCTATCGATAGCAGCCTGATCACTACTGAACAAAATCACAGTCGTTGTCAGGAAATGGTCGCCCGGAATGCTTGACTCAAACGAGGCCGAACACATGGCATCGATGTCACGGCCCGGAACCGCCACTGTCGAAGTCAGACTCCGCACCTCAAGAGCCTGATCCGAAGGCGCCGTCCCGAGAACCCCTGCGCAAGTGTCAGCATCCACAAAACCAGCACCAACCGCGGCAAGACCCTCTGGAGAGTTAGTAATCGGCACCGAAGAAACTGGATCCGACGGACCACCCGTGTCCGTCGATATAACGCAGCCAGCCGCAGCCAGCAGGAAAACACATCCCACAGCGATTCGTAGCATTACTAACCGTACCCTTTATCGAATTAGAGTGATCATCTCATGACTCTATGACGTAATTCACCCAACATTTGTTCCACCTGAACTCACTCACGGCGTCGGCTGCACCACAAGCACCGATTCGTTCACCGCTGCATGGTATATCTGGCTGAATGCCACTCAGCAACTGCACTTACGCGTCGTAAATAGCAAGCTCAATACGGAACATCTATCGGTCATTCGATACCGAAACTTTACCTCACCCTACTCTAGTGTCTGTCAACATTTAGCGAATATTCTGGCAGTATTGACGTCATATTTGAAAAATAGATGTGGATCCTCTTCAACCCATGAACCTCGATCAACTTGATCACGAAATAGTTCGTTCGCTCGACTCTCTACCTGAAGCAATATTCTTGGTTTCAGGCGATGGTCGAATTAAATCTGTAAATACTCTGGCGTGCGAACTATTTGGGTACAGCCGAAAAGAGTTGAATGGCAGCAGCTTCCAGCGACTTGTCTCGGACGCGCATCAGGCAAGTCATTCGGAACTCTTGGAACGATTTCAGAATTCTCTAGAATCTGAGTACACACGTAATGGAACAACGTTCAACTACGTAAGAGCAGACGGCCCAACGTTCAGCGCTAAAACGATTCTGAACTCATACGAGCTTGATGGTCAGCATGCTACGTGGATCTATGTGCGCGAACTGGATAACACCGACAATCAGACAGTGAATGAAGATGGGGTCAAGGCACTTGAAGCCATCGGTAGAGCAGTATCTTCTACCTTCGATCTCTCCCGCGATTTCGGAATTATCGCCGACCAAGTAAAGAAATTGATCCCATGGGATTACGTCGCTGTAATGGTTCTGGATAACGACAACCTTGACTCGGGAAAAATAGTCTATCTAAGCGATGGTGTACCCGGCATCTTGAGCCAAGGTGAAATGGCCGAGGTATCGCAAATCGCATTATCAGACGTTATACGCGCCAATGCATTGGTCGAGTATTCCAGTAAAAACATAGCGAATTCCCCCGATAACGTTCAACGTATTTTCGAACACAACTATACGAGCGTAATCGCCACTCCAATGATTAGAGATGGCGCTGTTTTTGGAACGATAGTTTTCGGTACAAAAAACTACGACGGCTATAGCTATCAATACAGGAATTTAATTGAGAAGCTCGCTTCATATTTGAGTGTTGCGGTGTTGAACCAGCAATTGCGCGAGAGTCTGGCAAAAGTGGCGCGTACGCGTGCATATCTGGCCAGTCTTGGACGAGAACTTAGCTCATCTTCAGATATTTCAGCAGCCTTTGATTTGGCGCGTAATTCAATTAAGTCGCTAATTTCATATGATCGAGTCTCAGTGTTCGTGTTCAATTCGGATGCTCGATCTATCAGGAACATATTCGCAGACGGAGAGCCCTTCCCTGGACTTGACGATCAAACTCACTTTTTGACTCCTGAATATTCGGAACGCCTTGAAAATATTCTGGATGCCGATTTTCCCGTGCATTTTGATCGTGATGGACTCGCTTCGGCTCAAGAGTTAATCGGAACCCTAAAACCCCACGCAAAGGCCGGTTATGGATCGGCTCTGCTCGTTCCCCTAAAAACCGTGCAGCAGTCAACCGGGCTGATGGTCATCAGTCTGAAAGACGACCATTCGTACACTGCTAATGAACTTGATTCAATATCGCAAGTCGCCCGCCAGATTGCAGGACCCGTTGCGGCATCGTCGTTTCTGGGAATCGCTGAAGCGCGTGCTGATGCGGAAGCCAAAATATCGAAAATTAGCAGAACTCTAGGTTCGGTTATCCGACTGGATCAAAGCCCCGAGCGGTTTGCAGAACTCGTGAGCGAATTGATTCCCAACGAGTCGATCTCCGTGAATTCGATTGTCCAGAGTACCCGCGAGCTTCGCTCTATCTACTGTATTGGGTCGATGATCCGCAGCGACCAAGAGTGGGGGGTCGACCTCGTACACCCAATGAGCGGCACGATGACTGAGAGGGTTGTTGATGCTGAACAAACATTGACAGTTGAATTCGAATCCCACGCCGAATTGCTTGCCGAGTTTCCGAGCTCAGCACCAGCGATCTCGGACGATAAACATGCAACATTCATCAACGTTCCCATTGAAACAGATGCTGGCATCGTTGGGATGCTATCTATCGGATCAAGCATCCCAAATTCTTTTTCAAGCAAACACATCGAAATTGCTGAAAAAATCAGTCAGCAAATCGCTGGTCTCGTAGCCCATACCGAACTACGTATGACAGAGTCGGCGGTTCGATCAGAACAATCAATTCTGGGGCAAATCGGGCAGCTAATGAGTTCAGCACTCGATCTCGGAACGGTATGGAACGAATTTGCCAATCTCACGTCCGAACTCGTCCCATACTCGGTAGTTTCCATGGCTTTTGTGGATAATCATGCAGGTTGTGGAGTAGTTGCCTACGATTACCGACCAAGTAACGTACCTGATGCAGGACAGAAAGTCGGAGATACATTTCCGCTCAAAGATACCCTGTCAGGGCAGATAGTTTCTGAACGAAAAGGCATCATATTTTTTACAGAAAATCCTGCCGATTTCAACAAGCGATTCCCTGCTTCCAAACATTCCGGGGTTGCAAATCTTGAAAGGTCGTTAATCGCCGTCCCTTTGATCTGGGGTGATGAAGTGGTCGCTATTCTTTATCTGAGGCACCTCGATCCAAAGAGATTCACACCTGCCCATTTGCGGATCGCTGAGCAAATCGCCACACATATCTCCGCATCTGTTGCTGGGAGTTTGGCACGCCAACGCGAAAACGAAATCGCAGCCGAAAGAGAATCGCTAACTTCTATCGGATTAGCTGTGACATCAGGTGGGTTATTCTCTGAAAATTTTGATCAGTTTGTCGAAATGATCAGAAACCGCATAGATTTCGATGACATAGGTGTTGTCAATCATGATCCCGACCGAGGCATCCTCTACTCCAACATATTCAGGCATCGAGGGAAATCACCGTACGCCTTGGAGAAAGTCGATAGTCAAGGTTCCATCGAAATACCAATGCGTGGAACGATGGCTGAACAGGTCTTCCAAACCCGTGCAGGAATCTTATATTCGTGTGATTCGAATGCACAGCTTGAAACTGACTACCCTGGAACACCTTTCGTCGGCATCGAGGGCGAACAGCGGTCACTTATATATCTGCCGGTAATTTGGGACGACCGAATTGATTCGGCTCTCTGGATCAGTAGGAGCGATGGCACCAGATTTTCTACTGATGAGTACAACTTTATGGAGAAAGTTGTAGCTCAAGTTGCAGGTTTCATCGCAGGAAATATGCTTCGCGATCGCGAAACCAATATTGCCGTTGAACGAGGATATTTAAACGAAATCGGGACAGTTCTAAATTCAGCACCTGATGTAGCTTCAGGTTTCGAAGAATTCGCCAGAGTTGTCGAAAAACTAATACCGTTTAACTCTATCGCAATCAGTCGTATCTATTGGGAACGCGGCTGCGTCATACGGGAATACGACTCATGGCGAGATATGGAACCAACCGGCCATCGGCCCGGTGCCATTATTCCACTTGAAGGTTCAGTTGCGGCAGCCATCGGAAGAACAAAACAAGGGTTTCTCACACCTTTCGATAATGCCGATATCCTTCTTGATGAATTCCCAAGCGCCATGCCACCAGATCACGCATGGAAGCAAAAATCGTCCGTCGCCGTACCTATGCTGTGGAGCAACGAAGTTATTGCAATTTTGTCGATATCGACAGCGTCCCACCCCGGCTACGGTCCTGCTCAACTTGACCTCGCCAATCGAATCGCAGCGCAAATTGCTGGCCCTCTCGCAGGGCACCTATTACGGGAACAGGAAAAGGCGCGGGTAAAGGAACGAAATATCCTGAATGCGATAGGCTCGCTGATGAGCCTGAACCCTCACACTAGTGAAGTTGCCAACTCCTTTTTCGATCTTGTTAGTTCACTCATCAACTGCGACGCGGTCGGGCTTCTGGAAGTAGATCAAGATAACGATGAAATACGACCAGTAATCTCAAGATATGCAGCAGACTCGAACGTTCCGAGCGTCTGGGATACTACGGATTCGACACGGCTTAGCGGAACCATTACAGAGCAGGTTGTCAAATCTCGTGAAGTTGTAGTGAATCGTCCCGACTCTAAAGAACATCTCGGTACGAACTATCCAAATTCACCCGGTGTTCAGACTTACGTACCACATCGTACCGTACTGATAGCACCGTTGATTTGGGACGACTCAGTTAATTTTGTTCTATTTTTGCGAAACATGGACGGAACAGGGTTCGACCACAACGACATCCGCCTCGCCGAACTTATTTCCGCGCAAATCGCAGGCCCTGTTGCTGCCGAACAAACCAGAGCGAGTCAGTCAGCACTCGAAACGGAAAGACAGAGAAGAACTGAAGCCGAATTGGAGGCAAAACTCTTCTCTGAAATCAGCGAAACCAAAAGCAATTTCGTCAGTGCAATGTCACACGAACTCAAGACACCGTTAACGAGTATCGTGGCGTTTGCCGACATCCTGTCACGCAACCGAACAGGCGTACTCGATACCCGAATTCTCAAACAGATCAACATCATTCAACGAAATAGTCGACATCTTGAATCGATGATCGACCAGCTACTCGATCTTTCAAGAATGGAATCGGGCCGTTTCACCATCATAAAGATCCCATTCGATCTTGCTGAGCTTGCTACTCAAGCCGTTGAAAACAACGCACACCTATGGGAGGGTAAATCCCAACGGATTTCTGTCGATTTGAATCCAGATTCACTCATCATCAATGCGGATCGAGAACGAATTCTGCAGGTGATAAACAATCTGATCAACAACGCATCGAAGTACTCGCCAGAAGAAACCGATATCGAAGTCTCACTACGAACGCTCATGAGAAATGCCGAAATAACAGTCACAGACCGAGGTCCAGGCATACCTGAAGACTCAATCGAAAAACTGTTCGAAATGTTCTACAGAGTCGAAAATCCAGGCGCAGCAAGCGTCCCAGGTACCGGAATTGGGCTCAACGTATCCAAGCGGATCGTTGAAGAACATGAAGGCGAAATCTCTGTAAGCAACCGTGAAGGTGGAGGAACAATAGCAACCTTCACAATTCCACTCCCCATCCGGTAAGCAGTTCCTATCAGGACAAACGATCTAGTCCTACTATTCGGCTACCTCGAGTCGATTTCGAGCGACTAACCTCTCAAAATCCGTGGAACTCTTACTCGGTCGTCGAGAGCTAGTAGCTCAATCATCTATGTCAGTGCCGATACTCGGCTCGTAAGCTTTCTCGCCACCAATCGACGTGTCGAAAATCTTGTAAGCCTTCGCCCCAAAAATCGAAATGATTACTGTCGTAACCAGTATCACTAGGAAAATAACCGCTGAAACGATAGCGAACGGCTCCCAACTGGCAGGACACTTGCGAATGCCTGAACAAAGCCATGCGCTGGTCAACCCGTAAGCTCCGCCAAACATAAGTCCCAGCAACGTACCGAGAACTAATCCAACAACTGCAGGGCGTCTTCTGAAAATGAAACTCAACATCATCCCTCAACACTACCGCCAATCGTCGCCGTATGCACTTCAAATCGGCGTCGGCAGTAAAACTATTCTCGGGCCAGTCGACAAATACTACGAACCTCGATAGCCCGCCGGATGCTGTGCATTCCCTAGCACTGCAACGAATCCACAATCGTAAATTGCGACATGTCTTGCGGACACTCAGTACACAATCGCACAGGTAATTTTTGCTAAAACCCAGCTTTGATACCTAGGATTTTCTGCCAAAGGAAACTGCAAGCCTAATAAGTGCCAGTTCACACCCACCCCGACTCGACGGCTGAAACGATTGTAAGTTAATGCTACTTGAGCTATCTGTATTCATTAACTGCAAAACCGCTCCTGATGTCCAGTAAATTCCGGTCACACCGATGTGCCTGAACTCTCATGCCACTCAGAACAATTAACAAGGGTAGAAAATGGGCGCTCCAACACAAAACCAACGTGTTATGGGGGCGTAGAGCCGCGTATGTGTGGGCCATTTTCTTAGTCGTTAGCTTCTTCGTGCTCGATGCCTTTTTACCTCTGGGTGTTGCGGCTGGGGTTCTCTACTCAGTTGCAGTCATGGTATCCATGCACACGTCGAAAACACGATTCATCGTCACCGTAACAGTAGTATCAGTCCTACTCACGATACTGGGATTACTTATGTCACCCGATGGCGGAGAAACATGGAAAGTCGTCGCAAACCGTGTACTCGCCATCTTCGTGATTCTCGGTGCCGGAGTATTCGCTATATACGCCATCGCCGTTCGCCGAAGATCCACACGTCAGGCGATCATGTTTGAGCAAGTCCGACGACGACGAACTCAGGATGTGAACGTTCAACTCATGCGTTCAGCCGAAGCTCGAAACGAATTCCTCGGGCAAATATCGCATGAACTACGTACCCCGCTCACAAGCCTCACAACATTCGCCCACATACTCGACGAAAAATCCGAAACGCTCTCGAGAGAAAGAGTAAGAGCACACGCAGAAGTTATCAGCCGTAACGCACGGCGCCTCGAAGTGCTTGTAAACGACATCTTCGACGCCTCAGGAACGGTAACTGACTCATTCAAACTCAATCTGGCGACCATCGATCTGCCTCAGATCGTACAAAACACCACCAACGACTATGTAAATCATATCCGCACACGTGACCAGGAACTGACCACAGAAATCGATATACCTGAAGGATCGAACTTCCATGCAATCGCCGATCTCTCCCGCATCGCTCAAGTCGTAGCCAATCTTCTATCCAACGCCTCCAAATACTCGTTACCCGGATCGACAATCAACATCTTCTGTGGGCTTGAAAGCGGCAAATACATCGTGAAAGTCACCGATCACGGCAACGGCATCAGCACCGGCGACATCTCCAAAGTGTTCACACCATTCTTTCGAGTCGATAGCTCCGACGTGCGATCAGTCCCCGGCGCCGGGCTCGGCCTAACTATCGCCAAATCGATCATCGAACTCCACGACGGCCAGATATACATCGAAAGTGAACTCGAAATCGGTACAACCGTCTCATTCGCAATCCCAGCCATCGCCGACATCCCAGTCCTCGCAGCAAGTTAATCAACCGGCTCCCGACCCAGTCCGATGCCTAATGCGTCTCACCAGCAACACCGCTGTGACAGCACTTTCTCTTCCGTTCCCACGCAGCAGCCAAGCCACATCCTCTCGCACCGCAACGATGCCCATAGCCGAGCGGTCATACTGCGTTTTTCAAACTCATTTATCATCATCATCAATCGACCCTAGATAGGTGCAAGCACCTATTAAAACTTGGCTGGTAACCCACAGAATGCACTAGATACGTAAACAAACTTCGATCGAGTTGCAACGAATGAAATTAGGCTTCTGGGCGAAAATCCCAAAACCTAAATCTAATAAATCCAAAATGGCACTTGTTGCCATCTTATTCTTGGTCATCTCAGTCGTAACGGTCATCGCCGATTCACACGATCTCCGCGTTATAGCGGCTGCATTCGTTATCCCCGCAGTTGCTGCAGTCCATTTCTGGAATCTAAAACGAGCCATCCCAGTACTGCTCGCTGTGCCAGTTGTGAACGAACTCTTAAGCTTCGGCGAAAATTGGTATAGCGGAACCGATGTGATTCAGGATCCAGCCATCGGCAACCATATGTTGGGGTCGATCTCTGTAATTCTCATTGCGGTCGCCTACTCCGCAGCCATAAGAACAAGCCGATCGCTAACGCGTGAACTGAAACTTAGGGAAGCCTCTGAAGCGCGTGAATCCCTGCGT
The DNA here is from genome assembly GCA_013204545.1 of Chloroflexota bacterium. GTDB lineage: Bacteria > Chloroflexota > Dehalococcoidia > Lucifugimonadales > Lucifugimonadaceae > Lucifugimonas. Next base: position 34,795 of record JABMNN010000056.1, read on the forward strand.
GCCAGCCAGCAATCCATCCTCGCTCGAATGTCACGTGAAATCGGTTCTATCGAACACCCAGAACGCATGAAACGCCAAATTGCTACATTCATGTACCAACTGGCATCACCCGATAGCGTCATCATCTACGAACGAATCGAAGAATTGGGTGGCTGGGTAGAAATCGCTCAATCAGGCGCTATAACCAAAACAACTGCCGATTCCATCCCTAACTCCGTGTCGTTTGAAAATTTCACCGAAATCGACACCATGATTTCGCCAACATGGGTGCCCGACGATATCGCAGGGAAGCTCACTACTGTCGTTCCAATCTCAACGCACGATGCAAATCAACATCTAATTGTCCCGATCCGATGGCGATCCCAATCCATCGCTTTCGTAGTGCTGACGTATAAATCCTCACCAGCACCCGATAGCCAACAAATCTACCTTCTCCAGCAAGCAGCCTGGCAAATCGCCGGGTCCCTCGCCGGAAGCATCGTCTATCAGAAAGCCGTTGACCTCGGATTTCGACTCGAAAAAGAAGCCCAAGCCCGCGATCGTATGGCATCCGTCGTCTCGCATGAAATGAGAACCCCCCTAACAGCCGCGGTCGCAATGAACGATCTTCTGCTTCGTGACAACGACAAAAACCTCAACGACCGCCAAATTCAAAAGCTAACAGTCATCAGGCGCAACCTGCAACGCATCATCGCCGTCAGCGACGACCTCCTCGAATCGTCCAGAATGCGATCCGGTGGCTTTGAACTATTTTCTGAACACGCAAACCTCGTACAAATCATCAACGATGCCGTCGCTAACTTCCGCCCCGTTGCCGATGGCTTCAATCAACACATTGAATTGGATCTTCCCGAAAATCCCGTCGTTGTGCACGCCGATGTATCGCGACTCTCTCAAGTTGTTACCAACTTTCTGTCAAACGCTTCAAAATTCTCATCACACGGAAAATCCATCCAAGTCACCTTCGCCTCGAACCACGAAACAGCCCGCATCGAAGTAATCGACCAAGGATCAGGCATCGGTTCCGACGAAATTTCTCACATCTTCGACTGGGCATTCCAGTCCGATCAGAAGCAATCAACTGGCAAGCACGGAGCAGGTATCGGATTGTTCGTATCGAAAGCGATCGTCGATGCCCACGGCGGAAAAATCGGCGTCGAAAGCCTCCCCGGCGGAAACACCGTTGCATGGTTCGAAGTCCCCATCATCGAATCGGCACAATCCACCTCAACGCCGGCAACACTCGAACACTCCTTCTCCTAACCGCACAACTCCGGCAACCGCCAGCCATACCCGTCTCGCCGTTCGATGTGTCCACCCCCGCATCACGAACGAATCGCGCCCCTCAAACCCCATCGATACCATCACCGTCCTAGCCCGCATCACCCGGCATGCCATCCCGCAATCTCGCCACCACACTCATTTATAATCACTCCAACTGAAACAGTTCTCCGCTTATAGTTAGGCATCTGAAAAAGGGAACTGGCAAACAGGAGCAAAAACGTGCTGTACGGAATACCCGCCGAAACAAAAATCGGCGAACACCGCGTGGCAATCACGCCTGAAAGTGCCCAAGCACTAATCAGTCGAAACCAAACCGTCATCATCCAAACCGGCGCAGGCACCGGAAGCGGATACAACGACGACTCCTACCGCGCAGTCGGCTGCCACATCGCCCAAACACCCATGACCTCCCCCATCAAAATCCCAGCCACCAACGACCCCGCAGCCCTCCGACAAGCCGTTCTCGGCCACATGCATGCCAAGCGGCATCGCTCTTCCGAAGAGTGATCGCGATTCTTGGGGCTAAGCCAGCCCCTGCATACTGGGCCCAAGTGCGAAGGCACGCCCGGCCCTTTACGTAACGCCCGCCCCATAACGAAAATACCAATCACACCATCCCCGCCGAAACACCCATGACCTCCCCCATCAAAATCCCAGCCACCAACGACCCCGCAGCCCTCCGA
>JABMNN010000057.1 GCA_013204545.1 Chloroflexota bacterium
AGCAGCCAGACTGATATCTCAGCTTTTTCACCCTCTTCAAGAAGGCTATCTGAGTTGCTATTGCCAACCCATGAAACAGTCCATGGGACGTCTGACAGGTACTGGTTCTTGTCTATGTACGAGACAACAGTCTTGTACTCAGCACTTGCGGAGATATCTGGGTCGGTGCCGGAGCCGCCAACGGTGTACGGAGGAGTCAGATCGACTGGCTCACCCGAAACAGCGTTAGAGACCACGAACGATACCTTGTAGATGGTGTCGTTTGTGCCCTCGTTACCCTTGTAGGCAATGACAGAACCACGTGGTTCGATCGAGCTCTTCGCTTCTTCGAGTCCGGCGAATACCGTCTCTTTTGATCGCTCTGAGGCAAAGATACCTGTCGAGAGAACAGTGAAAGCGAACACCGATGCAACGACCACGAAAGCGATGAGGATGATTGCGGTCTCAAGACCGGTGATTCCCTTTTCGCTCTTCGGTGAGCCGAAGTTTTGCGTAAACATTTTTTTGTCTCCTAGATCCGTCATCGCTGACGGTAGCCAGTTGGTCATCCTCATTTGCTGTTCCTGTCGTTCAGTTCTGGCTATGTACCAAGCAACAATCGTCGCAGCTATGCGTACCAAGTTAGCCTTAGTTTGATTGTTGGGGAATTGAGTTGACTCCAACGCTGGGGGTGTGGAAACCCACAGAGCGTGTTAACAAAAACAGCCACCGGAAAACCCATGGCTGTTTCAAAAGATCCGTAGAACGTTGGAAGTTCAGGAACTATTTGAGGTCCATGACCGTGTCGAGTCTGGAAGGAGCTGTACGCTGCATTGTTAAAACTGCTCCACTGTTCGGCTTCATTTCGAATGTGAACTGGCCGTTCGCTGCGATTAGAGTTCCTGAAGAGAGCATTCCGTGCGAACCATTTACATCGGCAACCCAGTAACCGGTGGACGCCGCATCTGTAACAGCGGTACCGGTTTCGCGTTTCAAAAGCCAAACAGTTACTTCGGCTTTTTCACCCTCTTCAAGAAGGTTGTCCCCGTTGCTGTTACCGACCCAAGAAACTGTCCAAGGGACATCTGAAAGATGCTGGTTGTGGTCTGTATATGAAATAACAGTTTTGTACTCAGCACTTGCGACAATATCCGGGTCTGTGCCAGTTCCCCCTTCGGTATACGGTGGCGTTAGGTCGACTGGTGCACCAGAGACTGAGTTCGATACGACCCACGAAACTTTGTAGATGGTCTCTGTTCCTCCACGGTTCGCTTTAAAAGCAATAACCGAACCGCGTGGTTCGATCGAACTCTTCGCTTCTTCGAGTCCGGCGAACACTGTCTCTTTTGAACGTTCAGAAGCGAATATGCCTGTGGACAAAACGGTAAATGCGAATACCGATGCCACTACTACAAAGGCAATAAGGATGATGGCGGTCTCAAGACCGGTAATACCCTTTTGTGCCACAGCCTTTGTTTCTATATTTAACAGCATTTCTGCAGTCTCCCCAACTCTCATACTTGCTCTCCCAGCGTCTGCCAGTTTCGTTGTGAACAACTGAACCTAACGGCGCTTCCATTGAATACAACATTAGGCAATGAGAAATCTAAGGTCGGTCGGGTCGGCACACATTCATGAGTGTGTTTACACCAGTGATTATTACGAAGAATGTCCAACGAATATTCGTTGGACATTTGTACCTTGCCCTTGATGCCTGAAAGTTATTTTAGGTCCATGATCGTATCGAGCTTAGATGGTGCTGTTCGCTGAATCGCTAGCGTAGAGCCGCTCTCGGGCTTCACTTCCAGAGTGAACTGGTCGTTGACGTTGATGAGTGTCCCAGCTGTCAGGATGCCGCTACTACCGTTGGAGTCAACCGAGGCGTACTTCTGTACTCCGTTACTTGCGGTCGGATCAGAAACGCCGTTGAGTCGTTGGAGCAACCAGACGGTAATTTCGGCCTTTTCACCTTGCTCTAGGAGATTGTCACTGGCTGACAGACCAAGAAACTTGATTGTCCATGGTACGTCAGAAAGGTACTGGTTTTTGTCCTGGTACGAGATGACTGTCTTGTACTCAGCAAGTGCGACGATATCTGGGTCGGTGGATGAGTCATCATAAGAATACGGCGGGGTTAGATCCATTGGTTCACCGGAGACCGCGTTGCCGACGACGAAGCTAATCTTGAATATTGCGTCATCTGCACTCGTTGTGCCTGCGCGCCCTTTGAAAGCGATAACACTTCCACGGGGTTCTAGAGAACTCTTGGTTTCTTCTAGACCTGCGTAAACGGTTTCCTTGGATCGCTCAGAAGCGAACATACCTGTCGACAAGACTGTAAACGAGAAAACTGAAGCAACTACGACGAATGCAATCAAAATGATAGCCGTCTCTAGCCCGGTAATTCCGCGCTGACAATTTTGTGCGACCGGCTTGCTCATTTTCATCTCTCGGATACTCCTTAAGATTTGGGCGTATCCAAATTCCCCTTGTGTGTTGAGTGGGAATTAGGTTGGTGGGAATGAACATGCGCACGAGAGCGCGTACTCGACCTGACCGTCCAAATTTATCTACTAGTGCAACGTTATTTACACATAGACATATGTGGTATTGGGATCGCACCAAGAACCCCGACGTGCCTCCCCTAAAGGAGTGCCTGGTGGGGCGTACGAATAGAGTGTGGGAATGCACTCATGTATTGGCACCTAGCACGACGCGTGGGTTGCTCTAACGACGCCTGAACTATCGACAGACAGTATTAGGTAATACGTTCGGTGGATAACGGCTAGCGATACCCGGCATCAGTATTGCGCCTTCAGCCAGCACCTATCCGTAACGGGGGCAAGCGAATCAAGTAATCCCGTCAGATTCTTGGTCGTATACAGGGGAATTTTGAATGCAAACAATATCTGTTCTTATTGCGGACGATCACGAATTGACTCGTGAAAGCCTCGCAGTTCTTCTCGACCGTGAGTCGGGAATCGAAGTAATCGGCGTTGCAGCCGACGGTCGTAGTGCTATTACAATGGCGAAATCGCTTCAACCATCAGTAGCGATTCTTGATGTCAGCCTACCTATGATCAATGGCATACAAGTCGCACGTCAGTTGCGTGTAGACAGCCCACGCACGGGTATCGTCATGCTTTCAACTCACGATCGTGGAGAGTATCTGAAAGAGTTCATGCGTGACGATTCGGCAGGCAAGGCATTCTTGCTGAAGTCGACTCTGCGAAACACTCGTGACATCGTACGGTCCATAGAGGATGTAGTGGCCGGACGTACGGTTCTCGACCCTGCAATGGTGTCGAAACTTACTTCCGATGAAGGTGTTCGCCTGAGCGGTGCGCTAAAGAATCTCAGCCCACGGGAACTACAGGTTCTCGGTCTGATGGCTAGAGCTCATTCGAACCGCGCTATTGCTGAAGCTCTGTTCATCCAACCACGTACAGTGGAACATCACATCAGTAGTGTTCTCGCAAAGCTTGGATTCAATTCCAGTGGTGATAGACATGGACGAGTATTCGCCATTCTTACGTATCTGGAATCGACAGGCCAGTTGCCGATGCACGAGGGTGATGTTGAGCGGGCTTTTGATGTCGTGCCACATCTCCAGATGATTGCCTAGTCAGGTTTTCGATGAGTAAAAGGAAAGAGTCGGTGCGTCGCACCGACTCTTTCCTTTTTAACTGGTACTCGCGTAAGGAGAGTTATGTGATGTGCCTTTATGAGCAAGTAACATCCATGAACTCTGCTAATCATTGTGGCGTTGGAACCAATTAAGCATCCGACGGAAGTATTCGCTTCTGATCATAGGGTGCTTTGCCCTGAAAATTCCGTGGCTCGTTCCAGGCAACCGAACGAACTCAATCTCCTTGGCATGCCGTTTAAGAGCAACAAAATACTGTTCTGACTGTTCGATAGGAACCCGAATATCATCCTCGCCATGAATCAACAAGACCGGTGTTTTGACGTTCCTCGCGTATGTGAGCGGCGAGTGCTCTCGGTAGTGTTCAATTTGTTCAAATCGCTCTCCGCCAAGTTGAGTCTCGGAAAAATTAACTCCGATGTCCGACGTCCCATAAAAGCTCGATAGGTTAGTTACAGGGGCGGCAATTACCGCAGCATTGAATCTGTCGGTGTGCCCAACCGCCCAACTCGACATGAACCCACCATAGCTAGATCCATGTATCACTACTCGGGTTTCATCTATGTAGTCTCTCGAAGCAACCTGTTCCATTGCAGCCATCACATCCTCATAATCCCCCACGCCCCAGTCGCCATGAACTGCTGTGGCGAACTTGAGTCCGTAAGTAGAAGACCCACGTGGGTTGGGGGCTACGACGACGTAACCTGCCCCCGTTGCAACCTGATGAATTGGGTAGAACGAATCGTAGAAGGCACTATGCGGCCCACCGTGAACATCGAGCAGCAGCGGGTATTTCTGCGACGGATCGAATTCTGGCGGGAACCACACTCTTGATTCGATGTCGAAGCCTTCTCGTTCGATAGAGAATTTCTCTAGCGTTGCAACTGAGTGATTGTCGAAGAACTTAGTATTAAGATTCGTAACTGTATGGACATCTCCAGAATTGAGATCGACTAGAAATAGTTCGCCATGTGATCTCGGAGAGCTAGCTGCAACCACTGCGAACCCTGCAGATGAACTGCTCGACATCTCGGTGATAGCCCAACCATCGGTCACAAGCCTCACGTCACCGGGTGATTTAGGGTTGCTGATGGCGATGTGAGACTGACCCTTTGAGTCAGCTCCAAACACTATTCCAGCGCCATGTTCTGGCCACGACATGAATGGGCTGTCGGCAGTAACAGGGAAACCTGTTCCATTTGCGTGTGGGCGAATCGAATCATCGGTGAGTTTTAGTGGAATCTTACCCGGCTCTAGAATGTAGACGCTCGATTGGGTCGTAAGTCCATATCCGCCTACTTCTGATTTATTCTGCCCTCCTGTCACAGCGATTCGGTTACCGGAAGGCGACCATGCAATCGACTCGATCATGAACATGTCGCCAGACCACTTCGTAAGAGATGAACCGTCAGTGTTGCGTGTATACAGTTCAGTTTTTGAAGTTTGTTCACGCTCGGTGTTTTGATCAGTTATAAACGCGATTTGCTTGCCGTTGGGTGACCATACTGGCGGTCCGTCATCACCTTCACCGTTAGTGATCTGGACGGATTTATTACTAGAAAGATCATGAACAAAAATGTGGTAAAACGAGTCTCCACGCCATCCGACGCCGTCTTGTTGATATCTAATTCGGCGTGCTGTTCGGATTTTCGGAATCGATGGGTCTGCATTTATGGCTTCGAGTTCGTCTGAGCCTGGTTCCAGCCCACGAAAAGCGATTTTCGAACCGTCGGGCGACCACGCTATAGCATCAATGTTGGCGACTTGGGATGTGATCATCTTTGGCTCGCCGCCTGATGCGATACGCGTGAATATTTGCCTTACACCCGAATCGTCTTCATCCAAATATGCGATCGTCTTGCTATCAGGTGACCATGCGGGCTTCGATGCTGTGCCCGTGCTAGTGATCTGGTTCAGTGCCGATGCACTTCCAAGGCTCTTAACGAAAATGTCGGTACTCGCCTGATGTGAACTTCTATCGAATTGATGAACTGTGAAAGCGACCGCCTTGTCGTTCGGGCTGACAGAGGGATTGGATGCAGTTTTGAGATCGTAGTGATAATCGGGTTGTACAGTTTTCGCCAAGTTGATTGCCTACTGAGGTGGTTCGTAAGTTGGTGAGCGAACGAGATTGTTCTTGGGCGAGATTGTATTCCTGATTCTGGCTCGTTAACTCGCCCATACTCCTGATCACACGAAGTAAAATTCAGGGCGACCTGGTTTGCTCTGAATCATGTCAATCCATGAGCACCGCTGGAGCAGCTGAATGAAGATTGCCGACGTAAGAACGGTTGTAGTTGGGAATCCGTGGAAAAATTGGATTTACGTCGTAGTCGAAACCGATGAAGGTCTGATTGGTGTTGGTGAAGCGACAGGAGGGTCAGAAACTCAGCCACGAGTAGCCGCTGTCGAGGAGATTAAGCACCTCATCATCGGCATGGATCCACGCAATGTTCATGAAATCTTCCACAAGCTTTATCTCACTGCGTTTATTCGAGTAACGACAGCCATGGCCGGAATCGAGATGGCATGCTGGGACATCCTCGGAAAGTCGTTGGGTGTTCCGGTTCATATTCTTCTTGGCGGAAAGGTACGCGAGAACGTTCGCGTCTACGCCAACGGTTGGTACTCGGGCGAACGCACTCCGGAAGGATTCGCCGAAAGAGCCTCAGAGGTTGTAGCGAAAGGTTACACCGCTCTGAAATTTGATCCGTTCGGTGACGCTCACATGCAGATGTCTCGAAAAGAGACGACGGAGGCAAAAGCCCTTATCGGTGCGGTGCGGGATGCTGTGGGTGATGATGTAGATATTTTAATCGAGGCACATGATCGGTTCAGCACATACGCCGCGATCGAGATAGGCAACTGGCTAGCGGATTACGACGTTACTTGGTTTGAAACACCGGTGCTTTCGACTGATGTGAGTGCGTTGGTCGAAGTCGCACGTCGGATTCCCGTCAGAATTGTCGCCGGTGAACGTATGCACGCCATTCACGAGTTTGGCGAATTTTTATCTCACAACGTCACAGACGTGATTAATCCTGAACCACTTGGCGTGGGTGGTATCTGGCGTTCTCTTCAGATTGCCGGCATTGCCGAAGCACATCACGCCGAAATTGCTCTTCACAACGCAGAAAGTCCGTTCAAGACAATGGTCGCACTGCATATTGATGCGGTCACTCCAAATGTGTTCATTCAAGAGTGTTTTGACGATTTCTTAGAGCCCTGGGTGAACGATGTGCTATCGGGATTCCTTCGGGTAGAAGATGGATACCTGTCTATGCCGACCGCTCCCGGGATCGGTGTAACCCTCAATGAAGAAGAGGCAAAGAAGCACCCATATGGTAAAAGCAACTTCTTGCGTATGTTCCGCCCTGGTTGGGAGAAGCGAGACATAGCGAAACTGGAGTAGGAAACTTGCCAGACAAAGTCATTCTGATCTCTGGACCAGCTGGTGCGGGTAAGTCGGCAGTTGCTAGGCAGTGGGCATCAACTCGTAACGGCGCGTGTTCACATCTACCCTTGGACGATTTTCGAGAGTTGGTGAAAGCCGGCTATCATGACCCAAGAATCGGTTGGAACGCGGAAGCACAGCGACAGCTCGATTTAGCGAGAAGCAATGTTTCGAACGTTGCGAACAATTTCCTTCGAGCAGGAGTTGAGGTAGTAATTGACGACGTGGTTTTTCCTGACTGGGAACCTTCTGGCTTCGCAGGATGGCAGAATGCCTTAGGAACCACGGAAATCGATTTCGTCGTCCTGTTTCCTGGATGGGAAGTTGTTCGTGACCGAAATTCCAACAGAAACTAACATGATCGACTTCCCGAAAAAATGCTCGCTAAAATATTCGAGGATATGTCTGGCTGGAGTGGGCGATCCGAAGCGAATATCATCGACAACTCAAACCTCACTATTACCGAAACAGTGAGTGAGATCGAACGAATACTTTATTCAGCTTAGCTAATTACCGCGTTCGTACGCTGCCCTTGACCATACTGGCTTCGTCGCTGGCAAGGAAGGCGTAGACCTTCGAGATTTCGTCGGGCGAGACAAGTGCGTCTACCTTCTCTTTAAGATTGCCAGATTTGCCACCAGCGTCGTGCATGTCTTTTACATTGGTAATTTTGAGTGGGGTGGCAACAGCACCAGGAAGAACATCGTTCACACGAATGTTGTACTTCTCGAGATGTGACTCCATGACCAGTGCAAGACCATGCACTCCACCTTTTGACGAACCGTAAGCAAGTGATGAGCTTCCACCGTGAACTCCGGCACCCGATGCAGTAAGAATGATCACCCCTTTGTTCTGCTTCTTCATTACTCCGGTCACGTACTTGCAGATAATGAACGATCCGCGTAGGTTGATATCTAGCACGGTGTCCCATATTTCTGCAGGGAATTCGTCGAGCTCGATCGCTGCACCTTGCAACACGCCAGCTACATGAATGAGCACATCAACTCCGCCGAGCCACGTTTCTGCTGCTGCAACGGCACCCGCTACCGCAGTTTCGTCGCGCACATCAACATGCCAGTATCGGGCGTCACCACCAGCCTCGTTCACGTCGCCGATTGTGGCGGCTCCATCGGCATCATTCACGTCGAATGCTGCAACTTTCGCGCCATTCGCAGATACACGAAGTGTGGTTGATCGACCAATGCCAGTTGCGGCACCTGTGATGATTATTCGCTTGCCGGAAAGATCAACGGGCATGATTGGCTCCTTAGAAGGTCGAACAGATTGTTGATGAGGTTAGCTATTTACCGAATGCCAGAATGGTTTTACATCCAACTTGGGCGTACAGAAACCTTGAAACTTAAGCGGCATTTAGTCCCACTTGATGCCGATCTGTTCGGCGATTTTTCGAATTCCTGCGGCGGCAACCGGGATCTTATCGTCAGGCAGGTGCTCGACTAGCACGTGTGCCTTCGGGTTCACTTTCTGAAGGCCAAGTAGCAATGCTTCGTTGTCGAGCAGGCTTTCGGGTTGTCCAATGATCGACTCTTCGAAGTGCGGGAGTAGTGCATCTACGACGGTGAAATCCTTAGCGTGGCAGCCAACGATTCGATCGGGAATAAGTTCGTAGAACTCGTTGATGAGCGAAGTAGTGTCGTAGGCGATGTCAAGCGAGCCAATGAAGTTCACGGGATCCATGTTCAGGCCGAGTGCCTTTGATCCAACAGCGTCGATGAGATCCTTCATGCGTTGGGGTGAGTCAATTGGGCAGACCGTTCCGCCTTCGACTGCCATCATGATTCCTTCGTTCTCGGCAACTTGGCAAATCTGTTTTGTGCTGTCGACGAGTCGATCGAATACCTCATTTGAATGATTCAATGGATGAGGCATCCAGCCGCCTTTTGGACTAAGACTTCCGGGGCGAAGGTATGTGTTTGGGCTACCGAGGCGAGCCGTGAGGTTGACCATACGCTTTACGAATTTGATCTCGTTCTTGCGTTGGGTTTCATCTTCAGCGATGAGCTTACCACCGTAATTACCGACGGTTTGTGGCATAGCAAACCCACGTGCATCAAACATGGATCGCAGACGTTTTACATCTGTGTCCTTCATGGACTCTGGATCAGATACTCGGATTTGAACGGTCTTGAATCCGTGCTTGGCAACGTTGTCGAGCACTGCCCCATCAATTGATCTCCAGTCGCCTGGTACCAGACCCGCAACACCTAACAGCATGAGAAAACCTCTCCACGAATATCACGTCGAATTGCAGGAAGGTCAGCGTCATCCCTGCATAATTTGGAATACGCGCCTCGTGCAGCACCGTAGGTAACCCTACGAACGGTGACCAAGCTTATCGGCAACGAGGGCTACTTGGGTAGTTTCGCTAATAGATTTTTAGAGAGCAACTGCAGAAATGGTAAGCAATGATTGAAGAAAACACTACCAAGTCTGGCATTGAGTGGCAGAGAACAGTCGAAGGTGAGCATGCCCAGTCTGATCGCGTTAGAGAAGAGACTGCATCTGACGATTTTTGGCGTCCTGTAGCTCATAGATTTGTCCCACCAATGAAGGGTGAATCGGCGGCAGATGACACTGTCGAAAGGCTTGCCGAGCTTGTCTCTCCAACAGAAACTGTCCTTGATGTTGGAGCGGGTGGCGGGCGTTTGGCGGTTCCGCTAGCTGAATATTGTTTTCACGTTACGGCGGTCGAGCCTTCTGAGGCGATGAGGGAACAACTTGTTGCAACCGCAGAAGCATGGGGCGTTCAGAACATTTCGGTGGTTCCGGGCACATGGGAAGAAGCGGTAGTAGAACCTCACGATCTAGTGGTGTGCGCTCACGTGGTATATACCGTTACAGGAATCGAGAGTTTTATACGTAAGTTGAGCAGTAGTGCTCGCAATACAGCGGCACTCATCACATTCGAACGCCCGGCTACTGCCACCTTTCTTCCGCTGTGGTCGTATATTCACGACGAAGAGAGAATCGAACTTCCTACTCTTCCTCAGATCGAATCTCTTCTCAGTGAAATGGATATTGAGTTCAGTAAAGTGCGACTCAAAGAGTGGATTTCTAGGCCGTTCAAGAGCAAAGAACAAGCGTTTACTGAGTGTCAGGCGCGATTGTTCATATCACCCGATTCAGATAAAACTAGAAAGCTCTGGGACGTACTTGGTGAAGTTCTGGTTGAAGTCGATGGTGGCTTTAGACTCAAATGGACTGAACCTCACCGCCCGCAAATTGTTAGTTGGGATGTTTAGCACGAGTTCGTTCGGGCACTAGATATCACTTACCTAGTACGATGTTGTGATCACTAGTTATCACGAAGGTCGATGTGGGAGATGCCCGATCAGTTGCTGAATGATCACAACACATCTCGTAATCCGAATCAAGATTCGGATTCGTATATTCGCGTCCATAGTTCAAATACCCCTGACGCTGACCAGCTTGACGATATTCAAGAGTCGATCGAAGAGCTTGTTGAATCCGGTGATGCTGAACAAGCGTTATCTGAGCTACAAGAACTTCGGGTGCCAGACAAGGCCGAGGTGCTTGCTGACCTTGAGCCAGAGAATCGTCGCGCACTTCTTGGCAGCCTTTCGAACGAAGAAATTGCTGACGTTCTTGAGCACATGGATGTTGATGAGGCGGTAGAAGTTTCGGGTCTTATTGACGTCAATCGTATGGCAGCTGTACTCGAAAGCGTTTCGAACGACGTAGCAGCGGACGTGTTGCGCGGGATCGATTGGGCTGACGCCAGCAACATTTTAGTTCGTATGAAAGATCGCTCGGCTATCAGTAATTTGTTGCTGTATCAGGACGATGACGCCGGTGGACTCATGTCGACCGAATTCGTTGCCATACGTCAGTCATGGACAACTAATCGTGCGGTAACGGTGCTCAGAAATTCTGGTCTGGAACCTGAAGACATGCGCCAGTTATTTGCTGTGGATGCTCAAGGGTTGTTAGTCGGTGTTCTTGAATTGCCTGATCTTGTGTTTGCACGTGCTGGCTCGCTTGTTTCGGATGTTATGAGTGCCGATGTTGTTTCGGTACAGACGGGTACTGACCAAGAAGACGCGGCTCGCTTGATGCAACGGTACGAGATCCGTTCAATTCCGGTTGTAGATGTCGAAGGTCGACTCGAAGGCACGATAGCGATCGAAGATCTTGTCGATGTAGTTGAAGCTGAAGCAACAGAAGACATGTTCAGAATGTTGGGTGTTCGAGGTGACGCCCGAAATATCGAATCGGTGCGTGGTTCAGTTAAAAATCGTCTTCCGTGGTTGCTGATAAACCTGGCTACTGTAATTGGAACCGGATTTGTGCTCAATTTGTTCACTGAAACGTTGAGTTCACTCACGATATTGGCAGTGTTCCTGCCAGTTGTGATGGGGCAAGCAGGAGTCGCAGGAACTCAGACGTTGACGATTATCGTGCGGTCGATGGCAATCGGCGAAGTCACCGGTAGTGACGCACGCAGGCTCATGATACGAGAGGCTGTGCTGGCAATTGCGCAGGGTATTGTGGTGGGAGTAGTAATTGCGTGTGTTGTGTTCATCTGGAGGGGTGATGGCTACTTAGCTGGGGTCGTCGCCGGCGCGTTGTTCTTGAATTTGGTCATTGCAGCACTATCTGGTGTTCTAATACCATTCACACTTAAGGCACTGAAAATTGACCCGGCAACATCGTCTGCGGTGTTTCTAACAACGATTACCGATATCGTCGGAATTTCCGCCTATATGGGACTTGCGACCGCGTTCTTATCACTGCTCGAAAAGAGCTAACTGCCTGTATGGACGTCGCTAGTTAATCGCGGGCAACAGTCAGATCAATACTCGCAAGCGAGTCATCTGAACTCACCATATATGTCGAACTATTTGCCCTTTACGAACGCGGTAACCATGTGTCGACGTTGAATCTTTCCGGTTGCGGTTCGTGGCAGAGAATCGGCGATGTAAATAACGTCGGGGACCTTGAATCCTGCCATCTGTTCTAGGCAGTAAGCCCTGATCGTTTCTTGATCGGCATCGCCCTTTAGAACGACAGCTGCATGAACTACTTCGCCATACTTTTCGTCTGGAACAGCAAAACACACGGCTTCCGCTACGGCGGGATGCTTGAGCAGGATTCCATCGATCTCGAGTGGAGAAATCTTCTCGCCAGCCCGGTTTATTAGCTCTTTTATTCGACCCGTAAGCGCTAAGTAACCTTCGGCATCAAGGAATCCCTGATCACCTGTTCGGAACCAGCCATTAACGAATGCTTCGGCATTCGCTTCCGAGTTGTTGTTGTAGCCATGCATCACGTTTTCGCCCTTGATGACGATTTCGCCGATGTCTCCTGGCTTCTGGAGCTGACCCGTGGCCGCCATATCCATAATTGCCACCTCAACTCCGGTTGCCAGACCAACTGTTCCTGGAATCCGCTTGCCGGGAGGCATTGGACTGGACGACATTTGGTGTGACGCTTCGGTCATTCCATACGCCTCGAGAACCGGGGCACCAAATCGGTCTTCCAGTCGCTTGAATACCACTGGAGCGAGCGCCGATGAGCAAGATCGAATGAACCGGAACGACTCACGAGGGGCGTCATCGTCATCGGCACGCATGAGTAAAATCTGGTGAATAGTTGGAACTGCTGAGTACCAAGTTGCTGAGTAATCTTTTTGGAGTCCCCAAAATTTTGATGCTGAGAATCGCTCTGGAATAACGAGTGATCCACCTGAGTTTAGGGTTGAAAGTGAAGCCCCCATCAAACCATGAACGTGGAACAGAGGCATCACGATTATCGAGGTGTCATCAGGCGTCAGTTCGTAGTGGCTCTTGATGTTGCTGATCGACTTCATCAGGTTGGCGTGAGTTAGCGGTACACCTTTTGGTCGGCTTGTCGTGCCTGATGTGTGAAGGAACAGAGCGATATCGCTCGCTGAAGGCGGTTGGGCATCGGCAGACTTTGTGAGAGTCCCACTACCGTTGCTCAAAACTACAGACCCACTGTTGATCGATGCGTCTATAACCGGAATACCGAGCTGGGTTGCTGCTTCTCGACCGAGATGTGCTCCGGGTGGAACTATTGTCAGTTGGGAATCGGCATCTTCCATGAAAAATTTGAATTCGTCTACGGTATAAGCGGAGTTCAAAGGAGCGGCGACGGCTCCTGCACGGGCGACCGCGAGGAATAGCACCATGAATTCGAGATTATTAACGAGAACGATGGAAACAGGTCGCCCCGGCTTCACCCCTGCCCCGGCAAGCAAGCCCGCTACTCGTTCGATTTCTTCTGCGTACTTGGCGTACGAAAGGGTCGGACCACCAGGAATGATGATCGAGTTGTCAGTCGATGACGACGGGTTGAGTAGGTTTGCAAGCGTATTTGTAGACATGAGTACCTGAATGTTCGAGACTGCTGGCCAATGATCGTGCGCAATTCGTCGTGAAGCTGCTAAGTGCGAACGAGTTCACGAATTGTAGTACGGACAAAACGGTTTGGTTGGGCGAATTCTAAATGCGGTGGGCTCAGGTTTTTCGTACTGTAACTGCCGCCGCTACCAGCATGGCAATAGCGAATAATGCCAGTATGCCTATTTCCAAGGACACATCGCTTAACGACGCACCGCGGAGCATGATGTCCCTCAGTGCTCGATTGGCGTAAGTAAGCGGAAGTGCTCCGCTGATGCCCTGGAAATAACCAGGCAGTTGAGAAGTTGGAATAATGACTCCCGATAGGAATATCTGTGGCGCCAGAAGCAGTGGTATGAATTGCACAACCTGAAATTCGTTTTTGGCGAAGGTCGAAACGAATATTCCCATGCTCACTGAAGTTATCGTGACGACCAACAAGATCAGGATGATGTCCCAAATCTTCCCTGAGTATTCAACGTCGACTACGTACAGCGTGTACAGCAGGATGATGATCGATTGGATAAGAGCGAATATCAGGAACCCTGCCAGGTAACCGATAAGAAGATCTGATCGAGAAACTGCCGTTGAGAGCAGTCGTTCTAGCGTTCCCTGTGTTCTTTCGCGCAGGAAGCTGATGCCGGTAAGAACAAATACGAAGAACATCACCATAGTTGCGATAAGGGCGGGTGCCGCCTGATTTAGAACAGGTTTTTGATCTTGGAAGCTGAAGCCGATTAACGACATCACGATCACCGGAGCTCCGATGATCATGGCAAGCGACCGGCGGTCTCTTCGGATTTCCCTTGCAATTCTCGTAGCGATCGCTAACTTCCGATCGAAAGACATCATGCGCTCGCTCTCGATAAGTGAAGAAAAGCATCTTCCAAATTGGAATCTGGTTTGCCAGTAGATTGTCGAAGTTCGTCGGGGGTACCGGTTGCGATGAACTTGCCGTCGCGCATGAACCCCAGAGTATCGCAATGGGCTGCGTCATCCATTGTGTGGCTCGATATCAAGATAGTCGTGCCATTGTCGGTCATATCCTTGAAGTGCTGCCAGAATGTGGCGCGTAGCTCGGGGTCGAGACCAACTGTGGGTTCATCGAGTAGTAGTAAATCAGGTTCGTGAACGAGCGCTGCACCGAGACTGACACGTTGTCGCATGCCCCCGCTTAGTTCGTTCATCACACTTTCGGCACGATCTGATAGGTCGACCAGATCCATTGCACGTTCGACTGCCTTAGCCCGATGTTCACTGTTCGAGAGACCGAGCATTCTGGCGAAGAAATCTAGGTTTTCGTGAACGGATAACGCCTCATAAAGGGCGTTAAGTTGAGGCATGTAGCCAACTGAACTAGAAAGTTCTGGACCGGGTTGCTGGCCGAATATCTGCACCGATCCTGCGGTAGCTTTTAGCCGACCTATTAACAAGCGAACCAAAGTGGTTTTGCCAGCTCCATTCGCACCTAGCACGCCGAACGCAATACCTCTCGGAATCTCAAGATCGATTCCCTTTAGGACAGGTCGATTTCCGTAAGCGAATTCAAGTCCGCTAATCGAAATTGCTGGTGTGTTGCTTGTGGTATCCACGGTCTATCGTTATTCCCAACTCCAAGTAGTTGTGGCGATCAACGGATTTTCTCGGTCGACGATTAAGTGCCCAGTATTTGCGATCCCACGATTAGCCAATTGCGCCGCATCGACTGTACAGGTTTGTGGCTCGACACAGAGTGCGTGCTCAGGAGAGTAAAACATGAAATGAGAGATTGTTTCCGATCCCGACATAGTCATCGTCAGTTCTGGCCAACTGAGAACCACCGACCCGCCTGGATTTCGCCGGAAGCAGCCATCGACTTCATGAACCTTAAACTGTGTCCCAGTTTGAAGGCGCTCAGTAATATCAGTTACCGATAGGTTGCCAGTTGCCGTAACTGTCTCGTCCAGCTCCCATTGGCCTGATACGTCAGCAGTCGCGATGACAGGATCCGATCCTAGGTTTGTGTTGAACCACGGATGCCAGCCAACGCTTCCAGGGAATGGTCGGGTTTCACGGTCATCTGCGATTAGTTGCATTGTTTGAACTAGAGCGGAACCTTCGACAGTAAGTGAATATTCAATTCGTCCGGCGTAAGGCCAAGGCTCAGCCAACATGATTTCTAGTTCTAGCGTGGAATCAGTCACTTCTTTGATGGTCCATGCCCGTTCTCTTACAAGACCATGAATAGCGTGTGGTGGGGTGTTAACTGGAATGTTGTGGATGCCACCTGGAGCGACGAGTCGCCCATCACGAATACGATTCACCCAGGGTGCCATGATGAACGAGCCTTCGCCATGAGGCAGATCGGTTGGATCATGTGAGTTGTCTCCGCCAGACAATAGTTCGTACTCATGACTGTTCTTGTTCACTTTGATCGAACGTAACGAAGCTCCTGCACCCGGGGAGACGGTCACCGAGACAGATTCGTTACTTATCGTGATGTTTGCTGGCATAAACGTTCTTGTGGTCACTTTGCTGCATTGAACGGTATGATTCAGTGCCGCTGGACGAATCGGTACTGTGTCATCGGGCTGTTGGCTAATAGATTCCTGCCTAATCCAAGGATTGTCCAGCACCAACTGCGCAATTCGCGTGATTAATACTTCGATTGGAGAAGTTATGTCTGAAGGTTTTCCGTCCGCAGTGGACACCACGGTTCACTTTGCCCACGTCGCATATCGGATGGAGGAGCGGTACGCCGCACGCAGTCCGGCAGTGAACTATTTCCAGACTTGGTCGGCAGACGACACGATGAGTCGAATAGAAGATGCCGATGTTTTCGTAGTCTCCGGTTATTGGAACAATGCGCTACTGGATCGAGCGACCAAGCTGAAATACATACAATCGATTGGTGCTGGATACGATCAATTTCCTCTAGATGAACTGAAAAAACGCGGCATTCGACTCGCCAATGCATCTGGAGTGAATCAGAACGCAGTTGCAGAGCACGCGATGTCGATGATCCTCGGACTTAATCGTCATATTCACACGGGTCGTGATAATCAGAACAGTCACACGTGGCGAGGTATGCTCGGTGATCTCACTCAACGTGAGGACGAGTTGATAGGTAAGACGATTTTGATCGTCGGGATGGGCGCTATAGGATCAAGGTTGGCTCGATTCGCCAAAGCCTTCGATATGAAAGTTATTGCAACCAAGCGGGATCCCTCAACGGCTGTTGGTCCGGCCGATGAAGTCGTAGCGCCCGATAGGATGAATGAACTTGTTCCTCAGGCTGATTTCGTCGCTCTGACGTGCCCGTTAACCCCTGAAACAACAAATATTGTCGATGCCGGCGTGCTGAGTTCAATGAAGTCGACCGCATATTTGATAAACGTGGCCCGGGGGCAATGTGTCGATGAACCTGCGTTAGCGAACGCGCTGAAATCAGGTCAAATTGCCGGTGCTGGAATCGATCATTTCTGGGAAGATCCGCTTGGAGCCGATTCGGTGTTCTGGGACTTACAGAATGTGATTATCACTCCTCACACAGGAGGTGAAACTCGACTTTACGAAGAGCGGGTTATCAACATTCTCAATGATAATTTAGGTCGACTTTGGAATGGTGAAACAACTTTACGAAACCAGATCGTTTAGATGGCTTGGTCGAGTGTTCAGAATTGAGCAAAAAGGGCGATGCACTTGCATCGCCCTTTTTTATTTACGAATTGGCGTACTACGCAGCTGCCGCTTTGGCTGAGCCGATCATCGTAGTCGAGAGGACACCGTATACCTCAGTCCAAGCAGTTTTTGCCTCTGGGGTCCATGCTTCACCTAGACCCTGCTCAAGTGTCCAGAGCAAGGCTTTTCCGACGGTTCCGTAGTGTGCTGGAGTCACGCCGTATTTGCCGTGGCGCGCTCCCAGCTCCTGAACTGCTGGTACGAGTTTGTCAGGGTGATTTAGAGTCGCAACAGCGAATGAAATTGTCGCCATCAGTGCTTTCTTCTGAATCGAAATGTCTTCCCTGAACAGTGATCGTATGGATGGGTCGAGCTCGAACAATTTGTTGTAGAAGAGTTCAGCAGCGGTTTCTTTGATTGGCTTTACTGCTGCCCAATTTGCCTTAACCAGCTTGACCTGATCGTCGGTAAGTCCTGCCATGACTATTTATTCCTTATTCTGCGAGAAATTCGCGAGACTCCAATTGAGATATTTCCAACTGGCGCGAATGGCGAGTTCATATCTATCTAAGATTGCTCGCACTGGTACGCAGCCGCCTACGTGGAATGTACAACTTGAATTATGGAATTCATCAGTAAGTGAAGATGATTCCAAGACGTGAAATTCAGGGACATCACTTTTATCAACAGATAGAAGGACTAATCGCTGCGTATGTACTCGCGTGGAGTGAAGTCCGAACCAGCTCGATCTTCAGGTTTGTAATCGAGTGTTTCTTTGGCGTGAGAGATATCAAAAATTTTCCACGTGTTGTCCGAAGTCGCATTGAAAATGTCGTAACGATGCGATTCCGGAGCACTGATGCACAGATCAATTATTTGTGCCGTATCCCGATGGCTGAGCCAGAGAGACAGCGCGTAGGCCGAGAAAGTTGGGTCGTCAGTTTCTATCACCCAGCCGATTCTAAGGTGGAATGAACTTACACCGTGATAGTCGTTGTAGTAGCTGCCTAGCGCTTCTCCATAGGCCTTTGCTACGCCGTAGTAGCTGTCGGGACGAATCATATGGCTCTCGGTCACAAGCTCGTAGTTATCTTGCTCAAGCAAGTGGAAATTGCCGTCATTCACATGCTTCCACGGAGCATCGAGGTAGAACCCACCTTCAGCATGGTTGGAACTAGCGAAAATCACTCGCTTCACCCCTGCACGTTTCGAGGCTTCGAATACGTTGTAAGTTGCAACAAAATTGTTCTTGAGTATCGATTCCCAAGAGCCTGCTGGAGAACGATCGGCGGCGAGATGCACGACGGTATCGATACCATCGAACGCTGGGGTGATCGCGCCGAGGTCATCGAGATTGGCGACTGTCGACTTGATCCCGTTGGCTTCTCGTAAATCGAGGGACGAAAATTCGTATTTGTCACCGAGTTTGCCGATCATGATTGAGCCGATGAGTCCTGCACCGCCGGTAATTAGAACTTTTCGTTTTTCGGTCACTGGTAATTTGACTCTCTGAATTGAATAGCGCGTACTTGAGCGTTGGTAGAAGTTGCGAGCGTTGACCTAATCACTCTAATTAGTCAGATTTGAGTTCAGATCCTGCTCTATCTGCAGGTTTGTAGCCGAGCGCCTCTTTAGCGTGCGCAATATCAAAAATTTTCCACGTGTTATCCGAGGTAGCGTTGAAAATATCGTAGCGATACGACTCTGGAGCACTGATACATAAATCCATGATCTGTACCAGATCGCGATGACTTAACCAGAGAGCAAGTCCGTGTGAAGAAACGGTTGGATCGTTATCTCTGATTACCCAACCGATGCGCAGATGAAACGAACTTAGACTGTGGTAATCGTTGTAGTAGCTTCCCAGTGCCTCTCCGTAAGCCTTGGCAACTCCGTAATAACCGTCGGGTCTTATCCTGTGATTTTCAGTCACGAGTTCGTAGTTATCTTGTTCAAGCAGGTGGTAATTACCTTCGTTCACATGCTTCCAAGGAGCATCAAGGTAGTTGCCGCCTTCGGAGTGGTTGGAGCTAGCGAATATGACCCGCTTCACTCCAGCACGTTTGGATAGTTCGAACACGTTATAGGTGGCTATGAAGTTGTTTTGAAGGTTTGATTCCCACGAACCATCTGGTGATGGATCAGCTGCCAAATGAATAACAGTGTCGATGCCATCGAATGCAGGGCTGATGGCATCGAAATCATCTAGATTGGCGACAGTGGACGGCACCGTCTCGGCTTTGCGGAGATCAAGAGATGAAAATTCATACTTCTCTCCGAGGTTATTGATCATAAGGGAGCCGATAAGCCCTGCTCCACCGGTGATTAGAACCTTTGATTTTTCGGTCATGTATTGAATTGTTCTCAGGTGATTTACTAGAAGCGGTGGGCGTTGGGTTTAAAGCTCGCTTCATAGTAATCAGCGGCATTAGTACCCGGTGGTGCAAGACGGTCTATTTCCTCGAAATCATCCTGTGTGAGTTCGAGGTTGAGAGCACCTAGATTGTCGATAAGTTGTTCCAACGTTCTCGGTCCGGCTATTGGGGCTGTGACGCCGGGCTGGGCGGCGACCCATGCGAGTGCAACCTGAGCCACTGTTGCATTGTGGGTTTTAGCGATAGGCACGAGACCATCGGCGATGTCCATCACACCATCACTGAATCGTTTCAACTTTCCGGGGTCGGTTTCATCGCCGAACCGAGTTCCCGAAGCTTGTTGAGCGGTTCGCGTGTACTTTCCAGTAAGACCTCCAGCTGCTAGAGGCGACCACGGAATAAATGCCATGCTGTATGTCTGGCACATAGGCAGATGTTCTCGTTCGGCACGGCGATCGGCGAGGTTGAACGGCGACTGCTCGCTGACGAATCGGTTGAGGTTGAGTTTTTCAGATGCCCAGAGCGATTCAACGACCTGCCATGATCCGAAATTGCTGGTGCCCGCATATCGAACTTTTCCAGAAGAGACCAGATCGTCCATTGCTCGCAACGTTTCGTCGATCGCTATGTGCGGGTTTGGGCGGTGGAGTTGATAGAGGTCGATATGGTCGGTCTTTAGGCGTTTTAGGCTCGCTTCACAACCTTCTACGATGTGGAGCCGACTTGTTCCGATGGCGTTTGGCTCATCGGACATTCTGCCGTTGACCTTAGTGGCGAGGAACACCTTGTCGCGCTTGCCATTGCGTTGAAGTGCTTCACCAACAAATTTTTCAGATGCGCCGTTCCCGTAGACATCTGCGGTATCAAGGAAGTTGATGCCTTCGCCGATGGCGTAGTCGATGATATTGCATGTGTCATCGAGGTCGGTTTTCTGACCGAACATCATGCATCCCAAAACGAGGGGGCTGATGTAGACCCCGGTGCGTCCAAATAGCTTGTATTCCATGGATTCCCTATGATGTGTTTTGTAACGTTTGGAACTAATCGCGTATCTAGAACGTTATACCAGTAGAAACCCAGTTATAACTGGGTAACCAGACATCCATATCATAACCAAATGGTATTGATGAAGTGTTCGGCGAATGATCGTTCACTTTCATTGTGAGGGACAGACATGAACATACGAATTTATCCACGGTACTTGATTGCGGTGGTGGCGATATTTGCTCTCGCGCTCGTTGGAGCGTGTGCGTCGGGATCGTCTGACGAGAGCAGTGGTTATCCGGGCGCTGCCGGTGCGCCGGCGGATTATGATGCGCTCGTCAGGATGGAGGGTTCGGACGGATCTGTCGTTAAGGGAACATATTCAACGTCATCAGGATCAGGTATGGCGTTTGCGACTGCAGCACCATCAGTTTCTAAAGATGACTTCCTCCGTGACGTAGTTATTCCTGGGGACACAGTCGAACAGTCCGGTTCATCAACTGGAAATAGCGGTTCAGCTTCCATCGAAAACGAGATCGCCTCGGCTACCGACGGCCGTGTGATTATTCGCACTGCCGATCTCCAAGTAACGGTCGGTGATGTTACGCAGTCGATGGATGATATTTCCAATATCACCACTGCGGCTGGTGGATGGATTGTTACTTCGGTTCAGCCACGAAACTTTTCTGGAACGATTTCTATACGTGTTCCTGCTGATCGATTTGATGACGTTATCGAGCAGCTTTCTGATCTCGCTGTGAAGGTGAAATCTATTTCGACAAGAAGCGAAGACTTCACCGAAGAGTTCACAGATGTTTCGGCGAGAGCCCAGACCCTTGATGACACGCTTACTCAATTGCGTGTTCTCTACGAACGCGCACTCACTGTTGAAGATGCGATAACAATTCAGAAGGAAATAACCAACGTTCAGAGCGATCTTGAATCACTTCAAGCGCGGTTGAACTTCCTTTCGCAAAGCTCAGCATTTTCGTTCATTTCGGTTTCACTTGAGTCTGTGCCGGTTGAACTGGTTATCGATGCAGGTGAAGACATTGCCGCTGCTGTTGGGCACCCAGTTACATTTCGTACAAAGTTCACTCCTCCGGAAGGGATTGAGGATTTCTTCGTGACGTGGAATTTCGGCGACGGATCACGCGAAGAAACTGTCAACAGGATTGCTCCTACAGGAAATGGCGACGAAGTAATCACTTCACCGATCATTCACTACTTTGATCGTGACGAGGACTCGCCGTTCATCGTCACTGCTGAACTTACAGGCTCAGGTGACGCTGGTCTTGCCGAGGGTAAAGATACTCTCGTTACGACCGTTAGCAGGTTGCCGGTGATCGAGGTGTTCGCAGGCGAATACCAGACGGTCGAAGCTGGCAGCAAAGTCAAATTCTATGCGTCGTTCACACGGCCTGAGGGCGTCACTGATATTTCGTACTCATGGAACTTCGGAGACGGCTCAGCCCCTGCCGAGGGCGATATCGGATCGATCGACGATGGCGATCAGGTTAGTACAACTCACACCTATCAGAACTTCCGACCGAATCCGTATGTAGTCGTGCTGACAGTTACGGGCCAGACGGATGTCGGCGAGGCAGAGGTGAAAGGCGAGGTACTCGTATTCGTACGAGAAACTATCGGCGTAGCAGCTTCTGAGCTCGATGCAGGAAATACGACTCGTGATGCAGTTCGCACGTTGCAGTCGGTAGGAGTATTCCTTGCAAAAGCCGGACTCTGGTTGCTGATTCTCAGCCCTGCATGGTTGATTGGTGGCGCTGTTCTGTTCGTAGTATTGAAGCGCAGGAGTGCAGTTCGAGTTTTTGGACGCCGTACGAAATAGCGGTTTGCAGGTAATTACTGAAAAGGGCGGGGCAAGTAACGGCTCCGCCCTTTTTTGTATTCGCTCTTGCCTAGTGATAAGTGGAGACCGTTACATCATTGTCGGGCGACTTCATAATGTGTGAAGTACGGTCGTATTCGACCAATTGCGTTGGCTGTTATCTCAGGCGTTGCGAAGGATTTCACAGGAAACTAACTTATGGCAGCCGAGAATGCACGCCTTGCGCTGAGTCAACCAATTTTTGACCGCCGAGTAGTGCGTTGCTTTCGTCATCGGCTGTCGAGCTCATTGAGATGAATGTGGAATCATAAACGTAAACAACGATTGCGCCGATCCCTCCGGCTTTTACATTCATAAGGTACGAATCGTTGCCGATCACACCTTGCTGGATTTCTGCGAGTTCGCCTACCTGCTCCGCAGTGACAATTGCAGCGGCCAAAGCAGAATGGAAGAGGCTGATTGCAAGCTCGTTTGTTTCAAAGCGAACCAATGACAGCGATACCGATTCACCGGGCGCGACGGAATCGGATCCATCAACTGTTCGGAAGACTTCGATCAAGCAATTATTGATCGCACCACTTTCAGGAGTACCAGAAATCGAATCAATTTCGAGAATTCGTACCTCATCCACAAGACCCGACACTCCGGTCTCATCTTCGACGATCTGGGCAGTGATGAATCCTTCACAGGTTTCGTAACTGCCGGTCAAGGAGGCAGGTGTAGCTTCTGGTTTAGCTTCGCTAGAGCAGGCCGCGGTTGCGAGTAGAACTAGTAGCAATGCTGAGATGATTAATGTTGTTCGGTGCTGTAAATGCGACATGGAACTACTGTATAGCCGATACCGAGTTAGCGAAAACAAGTCGGCGTGTTGAATTTGTGCAAGGTAGCTTGTTTATGCCTTCAGCACATATCCGTAGGCTCTGAGCGAATGGATCACTCGTGGTTCACCCTCCGCTTCAAGTTTTTCGCGAAGATTTTTTATGGTGACGCTTAAAACGTTTGAACTAATACCGTTACGTTCGATCCAAACACGCGAGATGATTTGGATTCGAGACAATGCTGTTCTGGGGCTTTGTAAGAAGGTATCGAGTAGATCGAACTCTCGGCGTGTGAGATTGAGTTTACGTTCACCGCGCATACCAGTCTGGGTGTCGAGTGAGAGTCGAATGTCGCCGAACGACCTTGGTGTTCGAGTGGTCGCGTCCCGCCGTTGTGTCAAGCACAGAGGATCGTTTATTTGAACGAGACGACGTTGTTCGGTTAGCTTTTCGATCTGCTCGGTTAGGGATCTCTCTTTAAGAAGGTTAGACATCGATTTGGTGCACTGTTCGGTAAATGCTTTGCACACTTCTTCTTGAGATTTTGTGAGCCTATCGGGTGATGCAAAAAAAAGTGCAGCATAGGTACTGTCGTCGATGATGATGGGTATGCCGATGCACCAGCATTCACTGAATCGAGCGAATGATGAATTCATTAATGTTGGAGAAATAGCTCCAGACATAACGTCTTTGACCGGAGCCGTGATTGATTTTTTGCCGTGAAATAGCGTCTGTATCATCGGATTAACGTTCGACCCAGTAGTGATCGTTGGGTGCCATCCACTGTGGGACCGGCGTGCCGAGTTGTTAACCTGTGAGAAAAGCTGAGTGCTTGTACCTGATACTGAGGTAATCGTAATTTCCTCGGAGTCGGAATCGAATGTAGCAAGGCAAGCAAAGGCTGCCGGCGTTAGATCGGCAGCAAGGCGAGCTATTCGATTGTGGGTGATTAAATCGCGCGGCATTTCGTGTCTTTAATTTGCAATTTATTCTTCTCGATTCCAATATTTCACTATTGCACAGACCTGTTTAGCATGAATTACGCGGGACAGTTATATCTATTCGTGGTTCGATCCGGTTTGGTTGCCTCCAGATCGTTTTTGATTCCTGTGACCGTTTCTCTATGGGTACGCTCTACGCGTTGTTCAGGCGTATCGCAATAGAATTTGGCATTTGTTCATCTTCAATTGCGAACAACTTGAAAATATAGATGAGCCTCTGATTCGAAACAAACGCCTGTTACTGCTGTACCCTCTCGCATGCGTAACAAATTACATCGAGATGTATCGATATTATTGCGGCAATAAAGTGAGCGTCGTGGGTTGATGTTCGTGCATGGCCTACGCTCTTGAATAGCATGGAGGGTGCAGATGAGTATTACAAATGAAGCCGGGCAGGTTGTCCGAAAACGGATCGGGCTGATGGTAGTGGCTGTTCTAGCTATTTTGGCAATTGGAACAGCAGCCGTAATCACCGGGTTGCCAGCAAGCGCTAATGACGGCGGTTTAACTTGGTATTTGGACAACGATGGGGACACATATGGTGATCCGACTATTTCGTGGATAGATAGCGATGAACCGGTATTGCATGTTCCGCCTGCAGGCTATGTATCAGCTGGTGGCGATTGTGATGACAGCGACCACACGGTCCATCCAGGTGCTACAGAAATACCCGACGGAATAGACAACAACTGTGATGGTTCGATTGATGAGGGGTTAGCCGCTCAAGATTCAGACGGTGATGGCATCCCTGACTTAATAGAAGGCAATTTCGACTTTGATGGCGATGGGATTCCAAATTATCTGGACACCGATTCAGATGGTGATGGGATTCTTGACTCAGTAGAAGGCACTATCGATTCAGATGGTGATGGGACTCCAAATTACTGGGACACAGATTCAGATAATGACGGCATCCCTGATTCAATAGAAGGCACTGTCGATACCGATGGTGACGGGATACCGAACTATCTTGACGTCGATTCTGACAACGATGGAATATTGGACGTTATAGAGGGTTACACAAGTGACTTCAACCATAACGGGATTCCTGATTACTTAGACCCGTTGCCTTCGGTGATTGATGCCGACGGTGATGGGTATGACAACACAATCGACTGTGATGACAGCGACGCTACGGTCTATCCCGGTGCTATAGAAACATTGGATGGAAAAGATAACGACTGTGATGGTTTGATTGATGAGGACTTCACTGCGAT
Organism: Chloroflexota bacterium; assembly: GCA_013204545.1. Classification (GTDB taxonomy): domain Bacteria; phylum Chloroflexota; class Dehalococcoidia; order Lucifugimonadales; family Lucifugimonadaceae; genus Lucifugimonas. Next base: position 25,388 of record JABMNN010000057.1, read on the forward strand.
CGACTCGGACCAAGATGGGCTGAGTGACTTTGAGGAGTTCAACGTATTCGGGACCGACCCATTCAATACAGATACTGATGGAGATACTTTTTCAGATTCAGAAGAGATTCTCGCGGGCACTGACCCACTAGATCCATATTCAGTACCTGGCACTCCTGTTATCGATACTGATGGTGATGGCATTGCCGATGGCGATGACAATTGTCCCAACGTTTCTAACTCGGGGCAGCAAGATAACGACAATGATGGAGTAGGGAACGCCTGCGATTCGACACCGAACAGCGACCCCGTTCCTCCGGTCCCAGATCCGAGTGGCCCAATCGTGTTGGTGGAATCCGGCGTAGTTGGAAACGACCAGTGCTTGGTCACGGTTCAGAAGTCCGTGCAAAGCCCGGTTCAGGATGGCGACATCGTGCGCGACGTTGAGATCGTTACTGTGATCTCGTCATGCGTCGACAAGGATGGATCGACAATGACCGTCGATACATCTATCGAATCGTTCATCGTCACCTGTGAGAAGGATGAACTTCTATTGAACATCGTGTGCACCACGACTGCTATGGAATCAGCTCCAAGCGTCGATGCCGACGTAGATGGTGATGACGACAGCGATGGCGACAGAATAGGTAAGAAGGACAAAGACTAAGTAATGGATGTACGGAGCGTGGCGTTATTTGTCCACGCTCCGTACGAAGTCGTGCTTATCGTTTCGAGTGTTGTTCGGAAGAAAAATTGCGGATAACTCTTACGGTAAATGCTGATCCAGCGCGTTTCGACGAGCGTCGAATTGCGGGTAGTGCGTCCACGAGTCGCCCTGTTTTTGCATCACTTCTTTAATGACTGCACGGCGCTCGATACTTGCGAGATTTTCGGCGATACAATTTAAGGGCTGGGTTGAAATTAATTCGCTCGCGTGGCTGATTGTTGAATTTTTGGTGTGGTGCATTTCGTTGCACAGCAAGGATCTAGTTGGGCGTAAAGGAAAACTGGTGGCGGTTTAATTATCACGCCATTCGTTTGGGGTTCATTCCTGTAACTAAGCGAGCTCTGCTGCTGAGTAGCAGAGTCGAGGGCGAGATACCTAACATCCGTCCAATTATGTTGGCGCCGGTTCACCGCACATCGGCGGATGTTTTCGCGCTTTCTCATGTAACGAGAGAGTTCATCAGTTTTGTTTCGACTGATTCGTTCGGTCACAACGGCGTGATCAACTTTATCCAGAAGAAAGTCACCGCTGCTATGGGGACGGTGATCTGGCAAGAAGGTGGAATTGGTAATCCTCGAAAGCGTGCAGTAGCGCTGGCAAAGGATGTTGAAGACCGTCTGGATCGTCGCTTGATTACAGCCGTTTTTACTCAGGGCGAGTATCAGTACAGTTCCGTCAAATCGGTCGAAGATGGATTGCTGGGTCTGTTGAAACGGTACGAGGTTCGTCATTTAAAGCAAAAGGGACATGAGCTGCGGATACCGATTGTTCCGGTTGGTATTGAGTACGACCGCAGAGGCAAAGGCCTTGAGCAATCGGCAGTCGGCAAGTGGATTTCCAAGTGGATTCCGTTCACCCCTAACTGGACCATTCCGGCGGTTCGAACGAAGATAACCGTCCGATTCGGAACGCCTCACTACTTCGAGGGGCAGAGCTCGCGTGCGCTGACTGAGGTCGTGATGAGAGAGGCCGCGGCTTTGAGCAACATACCGTACGAGGTTGATGGCGGGAGCGTGGTGGGTCGAAAGATCGACGACGTTGCTAACGCGTGATCGGTCGTTGAACGGGGCGCGTCGAAAAGATAGCTCCATGAGCTGGCGCAAGATCAGGCGTGCTGCTGAAGAACGGCTTGGTTTGCTTTCGCGAGCCTGAATTACCAGATGTTCAAAGTCGGTTTATGGACGTTGAGTGCCATCATCTGGGTATCCAAACCTGAGATCGTGGGCTTTCACCTCACGTTATTGGACACCAGCGGTTTGTGAGTTCCGCTGAAGCCTGAGAAGGGCTTTTTAACGCCCGTAAGCGAAGATGAGGATTTATTCCGGTCGGGTTATGGAGCCGGCCTCATCCCGTGAGAGGGTTGTCTCGAGGTGATCGAGACGGTTATTGGCGTGTTGTGATTGATGGTCGTTTCACGCTGGGAATTTTTTTGCCATGTTTTGCATCGATCGCCGCGGATAAGTCGTTAGAGATATCCGTTCGAACGACGTGAGAATGCCGTTGTTCAGCAGCTACGCCTGACCCTGCGCGAGGTCATGGAGTTTTTCGTTACCTTTGTCCCGTTCTGGTTGAGCGGTTGCGGGTTTCTCTGCTATTTGTCAGGTTCTGTCATTTGGCCGGATTGGTCAAGTTCGGATGGCACACTTGGTGAATCATCGTTTTCTTGGGATCGACGAGTTCGCTTGGCGCTTGGCATGGAAGTCGTTATGGGGCGTTTAACGACTAGCCCAATTGGAGGCTTCGGGGTTGCTGTCTAGCTTTACGCCACACTAAGAAAATACCGATCCTGCACCATATGCGTGAGCATTCCATATAGGAAGCTTTGCTTGGAGCGAGGTACACTGCCGAGGAAATCAATGCTCTGGTCGAATCGGGCGTGGCTGTTGTCAACAACATCTAGTACCGATCACTAGAGCCGTGGGGCTGGGCGAGGACGAGTATGCGAGGAGATTTGAACACGAATCGTGTTCGTTTGCTCGGCACCACGATGCCGCTGCTGTTCGTCGCACTATTTTTTGCAGTTCTCGTTTCTTCCTGTTCAAGTTCCAGTGAAGATTCGAACGAACGAACGCCGACGGTTTCCGTGACGGCGTCTGATCCGGCAGCTTTGACACCAACGGTCATCGCCACTACAACTGTCGGTGATTCTCCAACTCCGATCCCACCCACTACAGTTCCTGCGGCGACAAAAGTACCACTGGCGACGACTGCCGCAGCCGTACCAACAGCCACATCGGCTCCGCCTACTCCCACGCCGTTCCCGCTCGGTGGAGATTTCTTTCTCAATCTAGTTGAGCCTGTCGAACTCGATATATTCGCCACAACTTCAACGCTCAACGTGGTCGGACAAACGAGAGTAGATGCGGTTGTAACGGTAAACGACGATATCGTGATCCCTAATACCGAAGGAATTTTCGAGCATACGGTGTCACTTGAAGTAGGTATCAACATCATCGAAGTCGTAGGCAGCGTTTCTGCTGACGAACAGGCTAGCTACGTAATAACCGTTGTCTACTTGCCGTAGGCATCTGAGAAATAAGTGCGACGGACACGCTAAAGATAATGTTTGCAATGCTCGTGAAATGGAGAGAATTATGAAAGCGAAATTACTGACCGGAAGCGGTCTAGTTGCGTTAATAGCGGTTGCATCGCTAATAGCGTTTAACATTGGCAGCCGAAGCTTAGTGGAGCCATTGTTGGGGGCTACTGTAGCGCACGAAATCTCAGTAGCTGGAATGGAAGAACCGATCGAGGTCTTGATGTCTGACATCACGACAAACCCCGGTGCCGAGTTACTGAGCTCTGTTGCTGGTCAGCCCAATGGTACCGATGAGGGCATTAAGGTTCACGGACGTTGGACGATCGAGGTAACTGAGCCAGATGGCAAACTTGTAAGTCTGAACGAATTCGACAACGCTCTCACAACGAGTGGTGGAGAAACGCTGGCCAATTTCTTGGCGCATGTCTGGTCTGTCGGAAAATGGCAAGTCGAACTTGGTGGCAACGCGTGCGCCATCGGCTCGGGAAGTCCTGCCAATTGCGTGCTCGTCGAGCCACCGTACGTAAACGGGAATATCTCGAACTTGCCGCATTACTTCGATAGCCTAACCGTAACGTCACCGACGACTGGCGTTAACAGCGGCAAACTCGTCCTTACCGGGTCTGCGACTGTTGCAAACGACACAGTCATCAATTCGGTAAGTAGTGCTGTCATCGGTTGCGCCCCGAGTGTCGCACCAGCTGATGCTAACTGTCCCGGTTCATATTTGCCTTTCACTGCTAAGACATTGAGCCCAACAGTGGCCGTACTTGGGAATCAGGTCGTAAACGTCACAGTCGTTATTAGTTTCTCGTAGTTCGGCTGACGTAATCGCCAAACATGAAAAATTGTCAGGTTGTGGACTTGAGAATCGCCAGATCGCTCATATTGCTGACCGCCATCACTGCATTAGCAGTGATGGGAGGCAACACGCGTGTCTCAGCCCAAGACCCGCCGCCGATCGACATCTTCGTACAAGAGCAGATCGGAGTCAGTGATTCTGATGAGACTACGGTTCCTGCAACCGTTGATGTAGACGACATGGTTCACGTCGAAGATGACGTATCCGTCATCGGTCCTGTGGTCATAGAAATTAGTGAATCCATCGGCATTTCAGACGGAATTTCTATCGTAGGTCCGGCGATAATTAACGTGTTCGAGCAAGTAACTGTCACTGATACAGGTGGGCTAATAAATTCCGCACCGATCGTCGATGCAGGTATCGATAGCACTGTTGATGAAGGCATCACTCTAGACCTCGACGCCTCCGTAATCGTGCTCGATCCGCAACTCACGACTGCCACGATCAATTGGGGTGACGGCAGCACGTATGATCAAGTTGTTCCGACCGCTGTCGGTGCCATTGTCGCGTCGCACCTTTACGACAACGATGGCGTTTTTACAGTAACCGTGACCGTCGCCGGGCTGTTTGGTGATCAGGGTGTCGATACAACTCAGATCACGGTCACAAATCTCCCGCCTATCGTAGATATCGGTGGGCCTTACACACTGGATGCAGCCGATACGAGTTCAACGGCAGTATTGACGGCAATTGCTTCAGATCCAGGCCAAGATCGTCTGATCTACGCTTGGGATCTTGATGAAGATGGAGATTTTGATGACAGCACGAATCAGACGGTCGTGTTCCAATCACCAACTGTTGGAGAGTTCCTTCTATCAGTCGAAGTAACAGACGACTCGGGAGCAACGGCAACTGACTCAGCAATAGTCACGGTAATCGACACGACAGCAGGCATAGCGCTTCCAGACGAAAATCCGCAAGAGGTTGCCGGAGCGGATACAGCGGTGTTACGGCTACGCTCGTTTAACACAACCGCCAACACTGTACTTCGAGAAGGCCAACGTCTCGTTGTTAACGCCACTCTATTACTTGATCCGGGTGTCAATCCTAGTTCAGTAGGTGCTATCGAGTTCTTACTTGATGGCCATCCTCTGCCGGTAGATGCACTTGTGGTTCGTATGTCAGCAACTACGTCTCGCGTTCAATTTGGCCGAAATACGATTGTCGCAGGAGAAACGCTAGTCATTAGCTCCACAGCATACGACCTCGCGGGTTCCGCAATTGCCATATCAACGCTATCACTGGCTGTCGCTTCAAATTTCACCTTTGAATTTAGCGCTGATAGATCGACCGTAAATGTGGGCGATCCGGTCACATTCACGGCTCTCGGTCAATCGTCAAAATCAAGGGTCACATACAGTTTCTACGAGCTTGAAGATGATACCTCGACACAGCGGTTGCTTGCCCCTGCAAGCTCAGCCTCGACACTCACGGTGAGAGACTTCCAACCGGGCATTCATAAAGTGATGGCGAGAGCTGACGATGAATCCGGTGGAGTCGCTCGGTCAACGCTGGTAACGGTCACAGTGCTAGACCCTTCACAGAGTCGCTCCGAACAAACAGGGAGAGTATCGGGTCGGTCGGTTATTGGCAGACTAATTAGCCTTACGACAGAAGCCGTTGTTGTGGGAACCGATCTCGGACACGTTCAAGTTCACATCGATAGTAATGCAACCGAGATGGCGGCAGATATCGGTGCCGAAGCCTTCTCAACAGGCTCCAAAGTTGTGGTTATCGCCGACAGAGAGATATTGTCAGGCAATGCAATCGCTCTAAAAATTGTCGCGATCCCAGGAACAGCCACAAGAAGACATGGTCGAGTGTTGGTATCCGACTCTGGTGACGGAAATACCGCTGTTCTGGTTAGTGCCGATGACTCCGATGGCACATCGAGAATCAAAGATGATGCAGGTCTGTACAGTGCAGGCGATCAACTCATCGTGCTCGTTTTTAGAGATGGCACGAGCCGAGGATCTGATGACCCGACCGTGCTTGGCAAGGTCGATGACATCAATGATCGGCTCAATAATTACGCAGACCGAAAATTTAGTGATGGTGACAATGATGCCAGTGGTCTGATCGATCGATTGGCGGAAAAACAGCGTGAACTCGAACAACAGCGAATCGATGAAGCCAGCAAGCATGCAGATGAAGCCGTTCGACGGGCAGCTGAATTAGCCGCGGAAAAAGCGAGACGAGCGGCAGAAAACGATGCAGCAGACCCGGTAAAGGTTATTCGCAAACAAGCTGTCGCAGATTCAGAAGACGCGATTATCGCGTGCGCGTCACGGACGGTTGGACGGACAGTGAGCGGTGAGGGCGATCTGAATGATGACGAAATGCGACGTGTTAAGGCGGCTTGCTTAGGCGGAGATTCTGATGGAGGATCGGGACGTATGCCGGAGGCGAGCGATGGTGCGCAGAGCAACACTGCACCGCCAGAAGTTCTCGATTGCATTATCCGTGTATTAGGCAGCGTTCCCAACCGAGCGATAACCGATGAAGAGGAAGTACGACTCCAAGCCGCTTGCTCACTCGGCGATAGGAACAACGATGACGGGAAGACGACTGAGGAAAAAAAACAAGAGCGAAATACAGATTCAGCCTTGGACGATCGTAAAGTTGCGTTCTGTGAAGCAAATCCTTCAGATTCGCACTGCTCAGGCGTCTCCGCTGGATCCTCAGGAGGCAAGGGTGACACATCGGCTGGTGAGAAAGAAAAGCGTGCCTTTTGTGCCGATAATCCGAGGGATTCGCGTTGCGCTAACGTCGGTGTTAATACGGTCGACGATAGCGGTAAAGTCGAGCCTGAAACTAAGAACGATCCCGGCACTAAGCCACCCGGTAAGTAGTTAGAGACTATCTAGCGGTTGTCGAACTCAGTTCGTAGATAGATCGACAGATGATGCTGAGGCGTGATCGGTTATTGGATGGGGCGCGGGATGGGGTGGTCCGAGGTGCGAGGTAAGGGAGTTTTTCGTTACCTTTGCTGTGGTTGAACTATTTGCCTTTGTTGGCTATTAGGGCTTCCACTACTTCGGGGTCGGCTAGGGTTGAGGTGTCGCCTATTGTGTCGATTTCGTCGGTGGCGATTTTCCGCAGGATACGGCGCATGATTTTTCCGGAGCGGGTTTTTGGTAGAGCGGGTGCCCAGTGGATAACGTCGGGTGCGGCGATGGGTCCGATTACTGTCCGGACTTGTGCTCGTAATACCTGCTTTAGATCGTCTGTGTATTCCTGTCCGACATTCAAAGTCACATAGGCGTAGATGCCTTGTCCCTTGATATCGTGCGGGAATCCAACAACCGCAGCTTCAGCAACCGCTTCGTGCAGCACCAGAGCGCTTTCGACTTCGGCAGTGCCCATTCGGTGTCCTGAAACGTTGATAACGTCGTCAACACGTCCGGTGACCCAGTAGTAGCCATCCTCGTCACGCGTCGAGCCGTCGCCAGTGAAGTAGTAGCCCTTGTACATATCGAAGTAGGTATCTTCGAATCGCTTGTGATCGCCGTAGAGCGTGCGCATTTGACCGGGCCATGTTGCTTTTAGTGCCAGCACGCCGGATACGCCGTTGCCTTCGAGCGGCTTACCGCTTTCGGGATCGAGTATTACAGGTTCGACGCCGAAGAACGGCATTGTGGCTGCGCCGGGTTTGGTTGGGATGGCGCCGGGGAGTGGAGTTATTAGTATTCCGCCGGTTTCGGTTTGCCACCACGTATCGACAATTGGGCAACGTCCTTTTCCGACGTGGGTGTTGTACCAGCGCCATGCTTCGGGATTGATTGGTTCACCAACAGATCCGAGGAGCTTTAGAGAAGGCATTTCGTACTTGTCGGGGTAGTCATCGCCCAAGCTGGCAATTGCTCGAATAGCTGTAGGGGCTGTGTAGAACTGGTTTACGTTCCACTTTTCGACGATTTGCCAGAAACGATCGGGTGCAGGGTAGGTGGGAATACCTTCGAACATGATCGTTGTTGCACCGTTGGCTAGGGGTCCGTAAACGATGTAGGAGTGACCGGTGACCCAGCCGATATCGGCAGTGCAGAAATAGATATCGCCATCGTGGTAATCGAACACGTATTTGTGGGTTTGCGAGGCGTAGACCATGTAGCCGGCGGTGGTGTGGAGCACGCCTTTTGGTTGGCCTGTAGAACCTGATGTGTAGAGGATGAAGAGGGGATCTTCCGATTCCATGTGTTCAGCTTCGGATTCGGCACCGGCGTTCGCCATAACATCGGCATACCAGACGTCACGGTCTTCTTTCATATCGTGTTCGACGCCGGTGCTGCCGGGTACACGTTCGATAACGATGCAAGTTTCAACAGGGATGCCCATAGTCTTTTCGGCGATTGCCATCGCTTCGTCGGCGACAGATTTCATCTGGACGGGCTTGGCTCCGCGGTGGGTGCCGTTGCAGGTGACGAGGGTTGTGGATGTGGCATCGGCGATACGTCCGCCAAGAGCGTCGGCTGAGAATCCGCCGAAGACGATCGAGTGGATGGCTCCGATTCTGGCGCAGGCGAGCATGGCGACTGCTAGCTCGGGAATCATGGGCATGTAGATGGTGACGCGGTCGCCCTTTTTCACGCCTTGCGACTTCAGGACGTTCGAGAATTTGCTTACTTCTTCGTGAAGTTCGCGGTAGGTGATGACTCGTTCTTCGCCGGGTTCGTTGCCTTCCCAGATGATGGCAGTTTGGTCGCCACGGGTTTCGAGGTGTCGGTCGAGGCAGTTGTAGGCGATGTTGGTTTGACCGCCTTCGAACCACTTGATATCGACGGGTCCTTTTCGGATGTCGTAGTTGAACTGCCGGACGGTATCCCACTTCTTGAACCAGTGGTATTCAGAGGCTTTTTCTGCCCAGAACGCGTCGGGGTCGGTGATGGACCGTTCGTACTCGGCTTTATATTCATCGAAGCTGCTTACGTGGGCGTTCGCTGCGAACGATTTCGAGGGTGAATAAAGTTCCGAATCAGACATCAGTGACTCCAGTTACCTATAACTTGTGCTTACTGCTGGCGTTGCCTCGGGGATTTATACCCGTTTTTGTGCTTGTTGTGGGCGTTGATAACTGACCCGACTGCACGGTTTGATGGGAAGGATACAGATTATCGGCGATTTTGCTAAGCCAGAACAGGCTTGGCAACGGCATCGAGGCTTGGCTCTTTCGATGTTGCGACCAGTACTCCCGCAACCAAACATAGGATTCCGGCGATCATAAATGGTGCGAGCCAGACGCTCAATCCTTGATCGGCTCCGGCGTCTTTGAACGTTCCCGCCATGATTGGGCCGACGATGCCACCGATTCCGTATGCGGAGAACATGAGTCCGTAGTTGATGCCGAGGTTCTTTACGCCGAACCAGTTGGCAGTTGCGAGCGGGAAGAGGGCGAAGTTTCCGCCGAAGTTGAATCCGGTTAGAGCGAGGAATACATACAGGGCGACCAGCGAGCCACCGAAGTAGAAGAAGCTGATTACTAGGATGCTTTGTGTTACTGCCATGATCGTCATCGACTTGCGCCATCCGATTCGATCAGCGATAAAACCCCATCCGATTCTGCCGAGTCCGTTCGATAATGCGAATGCTACTGCATATGCAGTTGAAGCTGCAGCACCTGCTGCCGCGAGATCGGTAAACGCTCCGCTATCCATCAGGGCATCACGTCCGTAGAGCTTGTTGATGCCGATGAGCATGAGGCCTGCGAGGGCGAGGAACACGAACGAAAGCCACAATACGTAGAACTGTGGTTGAGTGAGCATTGAGTGCGGAGAGAATTCGTGTGCAGCGTCTTGCTGTACCTGAGAAGGGGGAGGGTTCCAGCCTGCGGGTTTCCATCCGTCGGGAGGGTAGGTCATTAGCAATCCACCGATGTGGACGAGGATTCCAAACACGACGCTGTAGATGAGGAACGTGCTGAGGACGCCGTAGTTTTGTATTAGGTGACCCCAATCGCCAGCGAGTTGCACCCAGAGCAAGGCACCAAAACCGAAACCTGCCACTGCAAATCCGGTCATGAGTCCTTTTTTATCCGGGAACCAGCGAACACCGACGGCGATTGGTACAACGTAGACGAGTCCGATTCCTGCGCCACCCATTACGCCGATGCAGAGAACTTGCACCCAGAACTGTTGACCGAAAAAGCCTGCGAGTCCATAGCCCGTGCCTAAAAGAATTCCGCCAGCGATGGCAACCGGACGGGGGCCGATATGTGCGACAGCTTTACCGGCTACAAGCATCATCGCAGCGAAGGAGGCGAGTCCTACAGAAAATATCCATTGCGTTTGAGTAGTAGTGAAACCGAAATCACCGCCCTTATCGGTTAGTTCTCCGGTGAAGACGCCCCAGGCGTAGATGGCTCCGAGCGACATTTGGATGAGGATTGCTCCCAATGCAACCAGCCAGCGGTGTCTTGTGAGTAGACCATGCTCGACCTTGTCGATTATATCGACCATTGGGTGGTGATGTTCGAAGCCGTTGATAGCTGTTTTTATGGTCATTTCTGCTTCGATTAACAGTTCGGACGGACGCATGTGGAGGAGGGAATGTTGTGTACTCATACATCGATGATTTCACTCAGTTGAGTGAGGAGATATGAGGGTGCGTGAGGCGATTGTGAGAAAAATCACAATAGGTGTAAATATGTGCAGTAACGGATGTGTTTGTTGGCAAATTCGTGTGAGTTGGTGGTGAGTTATTCACACAAATTACATATAAGAATTCTGCATTTCTTTCATACCGTGGTAAATTTTCGGTCAATGAATAGGGATGACGATTCTTCCGGCAGAAAGAGTCTTCCCATAATCGACACGAGTTCGGTATATCGATACGGGGTGAGTTATGACGTATTGGGCACGACGACTATTTCTGCTACTTCCGCTGCTAGCTGTATTTGCTGCGACGACAGCTTCAGCGACGACGGCATATTCGTTTAACTATTCGGTGACTGCGACCGGAACGCAGACGGTTACGACTGCGCCGGATCAATCGTTTATTTGGACGGTTGACGGAGCTGCGAACGAGAACTGGGTTTCGAGCAGTTCAATTACGTTTCCTATTTCGATATCTGGCCCCGCGCAGATAGACACTTATCACATATATCCGGATGTGCCGTATTCAGCGATTACTGGTTTCGCGGTTTCAAATGTTGTAGCTACCGTTACCAACACCACCGCGGGCGGTACAAATGTGTACCCGGTTGGGAGTCAGATTTCCGCGATAGTTAAGGGGTATCACGGTCATCACTATTCTGGATATTTTGGGGGAAGTTGGAGTTATTACCCACTCTCACTTGAAGTCAAGGTTTCTTCGGGCGGAGACAAGTACGAGAGTTGTTCGTCGTGGACAGGGGGTTGTTCTACTACGATCAGAGCCAACGGTACGTATTCGGCTGATTACACGATCTATTTCAATTCAAATGAGACCACCCCTGTGATCGCTTCGAATGGCGGTGCAGGTGTTGTCAATTTCAACGAGGGCGACAAGGTCATCGATCCCTCAGTGCTTCCTGTATTCCCGACTCCTAATGGCGGAACTATTTCAGGGCAGTCGTACACCGTTTCTGACGACAGTGCCGTTGTAGTTACATCGTTGGTTGGAACAGCGATTCACGCGACAACAGAGGTGCTAGGGACGGCTACGGCTCCATGGCTGGTAACTGAGTCGGGCGTTGGTTCTGTGAGCGAAGGTGAAATCGACATTCCGATCACAACTTCTTCTCTTGTTGCGCCCAATGCCGACACGGTCTGGAGTGTGACAGACGATCATTTGCAGATGACAACCTCGATGGTCGGTGCTGACGTATTTGCATCTGGTTTGCCCGCACCTGTGGGGTCTGGAAACTCGTTCAACTACACAGTCAGTGGTACTGGCACAGAGACATCTGATCAGTACTCAGATCAGTCGTTTAACTGGACCATGAACGGAACGGCAACTGAATCATGGCAGGACCCTGGTAAAGCTTGGCCGGGTTATGCGGCCGGTTCCGGCGGGGCAGTCTATTACACTGGCGGCTCCTATGCGAACACGGTGACCAAAAGTCATACCGTTGAGGCTCCCGCACCGGGGGTGATCACCGGATTTACTCGAACATCTGTATCGCTAAGTCACTCTGAGATCTTGAGCGAAACGATCAATATCGATGGGCAATTGATTGTTTCTATCCGGTACTCGGGGTACATGACCTGCCCTGGTTACACCCCGTGTTACGCCTCCAACGCCGGTGCACAGGTTTATTACGATCTTGTGGGTTACGACCAGAATCTCGACCCACTGACTGTTACTCAATCGGGCACGGCGACTGTTAATGCAGGCGAACTCGAAAAAATAGTTGCGAGTGTCACCGATATCATTCCGCTGAATGGTGGGACGCTGTCAGGCGAGACATACACTGTCACACACGATAATGCGTTAGTTAAGGCGTGGAAATCGGCAACCGATATTGTTGCTACTACCGCAGCGTTTGGTTCGATCACGAGCCCGTGGAGTGGTAGTGAAAGTGGAGCCGAGTGGGTAAGTCCACTCGATGGACTTAAACTAATCGGAACCACGCCATTGTCGGCTCCTAACGGCGATACATCGCTTTCGGTCAGTAACGACAACGCGAGCGTAATCACGATTCTCTCGGGAACGACGATTTATGCTCAAGCCGAGAACGATGGGGACGGAATATCGGACTCGGTGGATACTGATCCTCTGGCATTTACGAACGATTTTGATGACGGATCGACTACTGGTTCAATTGTTGCTCGTGGTGATCAGACGTTAGTGATCACCGATGCGATCGATCCAGCTGCTGGTGTGCTTATAACGGCGTTGGTAGGTGGTGGATTAGCTCCTGCTGAAGTCAGCGTTTCAGGTGGGGCTGGATCGGTACTTCTTGATGCAGGAGACTCGGTCGTCCTGACGACGAGTAGTGCCGATATAGAAGTAATTGTTGGCCCTGTCGACGCGATACTTGTGGGTGTCGACGGAACTGTTGCGACTGTGACAGTGCCTGCTGGGAATGCGGTGATTTTCGATCCTAACACTCTCACAATCACAACTCCTGTTTCAAACCCGGATGTTTTGGTTATTACTGTTGCTGGTGAGCCGGGTAGCCCTGACCACATTATTCTGCCTGGGGCACTGGAAATTCTGCCGTCTGTCGTGCCGCCGGTCGTCACGGTGCCAGTTGATTTCAGCATCGAGGCGACGAGTCCAACTGGTGCTATTGCTGTTTTCGTAGCGACGGCATTTGACGATATTGATGGGCCACTGGTTCCGACCTGTATTCCGGTTTCGGGAACCGAGCTTGCTCTGGGCGTTCACACCGTTACCTGTGAGGCGGTGGATTCAACTCCGCTCACTGGATCGGCTAGCTTCGATATAACTGTGGAAGACACTACACAGCCGAGTATTACGACGCCCATAGCTGTTGCATTCGAAAATAACGTTCCTGAAGGTGCAATAGGCGTGGATATTGGTACGGCGACTGCCACCGATTTAGCCGACCCTGCTCCCGTGATAAGCAACGACGCGCCAATAACGCTCCCGGTTGGCGATACTCTCGTAGTGTGGCGAGCTGAAGATGCTTCAGGGAATTTCATCGAGAGCCCGCAGACAGTTACCGTGATATGTTCTGCCGGTTCTTATCAGGCTTCGGGCGAAACGGTCTGTACTCTTGCTCCAGCGGGATCATTTGTTCCTTCGGCGGGAGCTACAGCAGCGACTCTCTGTGCACCAGGTTTTTACCAGTCGCTTACGGGCCAGATAAGTTGTGACCCTGCTCCAGCGGGTTCATTTGTTCCAGTGACAGGCGCATCGGTTGCGATCTTGTGTGCGCCTGGTACTTATCAATCGATTACGGGCCAGATCGTATGTTTGGATTCACCGGCAGGATCATTCGCACCAATATCGGGCGCTTCGGCTGCGACCTTGTGTGCTCCTGGCACTTACCAGCCTGACATCGGTCAAGTGGTATGTTTGGATTCACCGGCAGGATCGTTCGTGCCAGTATCGGGCGCTTCGGTGGCGACTTTGTGTGCGCCGGGTACTTACCAACCTGACATCGGCCAGATCGTATGTTTGGATTCACCGGCAGGATCGTTCGTGCCAGTATCTGGTGCGATAGCCGCTGACCTGTGTGCGCCGGGTACTTACCAATCGCTTACCGGACAGATCGTCTGTCTCGATTCACCAGCCGGATCGTTTGTCCCCGGTTTTGGTGCATCTATGGCGACGTTGTGTGCCCCCGGCACCTATCAGTCGCTGAGTGGCACGACATTTTGTGACCTCGCTCCATCCGGATCGTTTGTTCCAGTATTGGGCGCTTCGGCGGCAACGCTGTGTGCGCCGGGTAGCTTCCAGCCTTCATTTGGTCAGATCGTTTGTAATGAAGCTCCAATTGGTACTTATGTGAGTGTTTTCGGGGCGACCTCGACAACTGCCTGTGGCACTGGCTTAACAACTCTTACGGTTGGATCGACATCAAGTACGGATTGTGTGGACATTGTTCCACCGGTTTTGAGTATTTCCGGAAGTTTCACAGTTGAAGGAAATACCGTTGGGGGCGCAAATGTTGTGTTACCGCCAGCGACGGCAACGGATATCGTAGATCCGGCACCGGGCGTGAGTTGTGACCTTAGTTCCGGGTACTTCTTGCTCGGTGCTCACACCGTTACTTGCACGGCAACCGATGCGAGTTTGAACGTCGCTCAAGGCAGTTACCTAGTGACGGTTGTTGATACTACATCGCCTCAATTGTTGGTTCCTTCAGGAATAACCGACCTTGCGAGTAGCTCGGTGGGGACGATTGTCAACTTCCCAGTGAGCGCATCGGACATCGTCGGTATATTGAGCGGACCAGACTGCACTCCGTTGTCGGGCACCTTGTTTGCAATTGGGACAACTCTGGTTTCATGCAGTGTCATTGACACATCGAGTAATTCGACAATTGCATCGTTCACAATCACAGTGTTGGGTGGACGATCGTTAATTCAGGCAGCTGCTGACGCGATTGCTCCGTACTCAGGCGACGATGAACGCTTCCGTAATGCGTTTAGGGATCTAGAAAAGGCACTTGATCTGGGTATCTGGGCCGACGAAGTTCACCCTGACCCGAAGCATGGGAACAAGGTTTTTGATGAAATTAGAAGTGCGATAGAAGATCTTGAAAAACTGTTGTCACATGATGGTGATGACGATGGCGGCCATGACAAGAAGGGGTACGACGATGAGCATGATGATGGCCTGACTGATGCGCAGATAATTGCGATTGAGTCTGCAATCGACAACGTTGTTACTGCTAGCCGAATCTTAGCTAGTACGGCTATTGCCGACGCTGAGGCTGGGACGACTTTAGATCCAGAAAATCAGCCGAAGGTCAATGCGGAACTGTCGAAAGCTCATGGCTATTTTGCAGATGCAGAATCGTCAATAAAACTTGAAGACGTTATCAAGGACTTCAAGAAGGCTTGGGAACATGCCATTAAGGCCATCAAGGAGCAAAACAAGGTTCCTGAAATCGATGAGGCCGATGAAAGTGACCATGACGGCAGGCAAGACAAGAAAGACAAGAGAGACTGATCGCCAGCGATCTTTGAGTAACTGAATAGAGCTGTAACTGGTAAAACGCCGACGTGTGATTGAGTCGGCGTTTTACTTTTAATGGGAGTTATTTAGAGATTCGACACAGGTGGTCGTGGGGGTGAAACAGTTACTTGCCACGGTTGGGGTTCGAACATACATTTGTGGGTGGTCAAATCCGAGATGCCATCTAGAGGAGCGCAAGCTGTATGTACCGAAAGATATTGGTTCCGATCGACGATATTGAATCAGCGGGTCTGGCACTTAGTAACGCCACAGATCTTTCAAAGGCGATAGGTGCAAGCGTGGTGCTTTTGCACGTTGTAACTCCAGATCACCCGCTTGTGATCGGCGATGAGAGTGTTGCGGGTGTACATGCAGCAGCAGCGATTGTTGAGCAAGCTCGACATGACGAGTCGATTCATTTGGCGGAGCAACAGTCGAAACTGCAGTCAGTGGTAGACGGGTTAGTTGCGGACGGAATATCAGCTTCTGCCGAGGTAGTTTTGGGTCATGCTCACGAAGAGATAGTGCGAGTTGTGAAGCATTCGGGGATTGATCTAGTAATTCTTAGCACTCACGGTCGGCGTGGTGTTTCACGGGCACTTCTCGGGAGCGTTGCAGATCAAGTCGTGCATGACGTTGACGTACCGGTGATGCTCGTAGATCGCTCTTAGGCGACTTACGATTCAATATATTTCTGTTGAATCGAGTGTCGCTGCTATTTATTAGCTGCTGATACGAAGCGGCTATCCAACCGAGTACAAAAAACGCCGACTCAATTCGAGTCGGCGTTTTTTTGATTTGCGAATACGTGACGGCTAGTAGCCGATTGCGATCGCAGGTTATTAGCGAGTAGTGATCGGAAGATCGGTGCGGTTGCCCCACTCGGTCCATGATCCGTCGTAGACCTTCACGGTTGGGTATCCAAGAAGCTCTTGGAGTACGAACCACGAGTGTGTTGCTCGGACGGCGGTCTGGCAAAGCGTGAAAACGACTTTATCGCCCTGAATGCCTTCACCTTCGTAAATTTCACGTAGTTCAGCAACAGGAAGGAATTCACCTTCTGCGTTTACAGCTCGATTCCAGTTCACGTTGCTGGCATCGGGAATGTGACCACCGGCAGCGGCTCGAACATCCTTACCTGAGAATTCTTCAGGTGAACGTGCGTCACACACGATCTTTGATGGGTCGTCGACCGAAGTCAGGACTTCTTCCCAGTTAGCAATGATGCTGGTGTTTGGTGCTGCGTTGAACGCGTAGCTTGTGGCGACGATTTCAGGAGCCTCGGTAGAAGTTTCGAGCTTGTGTGCGCTCCAGTAGTTCCACGCGCCATCGAGTAGACGGGTGTCGCCGTGGCCGTAAACGTCCAACGCCCAGAGAGCTCGGCTTGACCAGAGGTTGGATGAGCCGTCATAGAACACAACGGTGTCATCTGCTTCGATACCTAGCTCAGAAAGAGCAGCCGCAATGTGGTCGGCCGGTGGAAGCATACCTGCTACACCGTTCACGTCTTCCTGCTGGAATACCGTGTTAGGCGTGAGTCGAACAGCACCAGGAATGTGACCGGCTGCGTAGTCTTCAGCGTTTCGTAGATCTACGATAGCGACCTTTGCGTTATCGAGATTCTCGAGCATCCAGTCGCTGTTGACCAGCTTTTCAGAAGCTGCGACTGTGTCGGAAGCAACGATTGCAGCGACAGTGGGTTCACTGCTTACTGGTTCCTGTGTTGCTATTTCTTCAGACGAACAAGCTGCGATAACCGTGGCAGCGACAACGAGTGCCGACAGTACGATTAATTGCAGAAATTTTGAACGAACAATCACACTTTTTCTCCTAGAACTAAATTTTGGTTAAGCGCATGCGCCATTCGCCGGCGCCTAACTCATCTATCTCAACTTCGTAACCGCGCTTCATAGCTTGTGGCGGGACCGTCGAAAGTGCGGGCGGGTGATCGGTGAGAACGTCCAATATCAGGACGCCTTTTTGATCTCCGTCGAGCATTTCGTTTGTCTTCAACATTGGATATGGACAGATTTCTCCGCGGACATCCAATACAGGTATTTGCTCATCAGCCATATACGTACCTCCCTACTGGTTTTTACCCGCTGATAATTTGATCTGCCAGACGTCTTCGGCTGGCATGGACATACGCATCTTCACTCCCACTTTCGCGGCAGCAGATGGAACATATTTGATAATAATTTCTTTATCGGTAGTGAGAACAACTTCGTTGCCTTCAGCTGCTTTCTCTACTGCCTTGGTCGCCTGTTGCAGATGGTCAGGCATCGGGATGCCACGAAGGTCGATTTCGAGTATTTCGCTCATTTATCCGATCCTCTTGATGACCTGAGTACCGGTGAATGCACCGGCTGCCATGGCTAATCCGAACACCCATCCTGATAGGGACAATGAAGGAACGGCGGAGAAGAACGCTCCGATTGTGCAGCCGATCGCAAGGCCGGATGCGTAACCCATCATCACGCCACCGGTGATCGACTGAAAGTAGCGACGTTTCTTTTTTGGCAGGCGAATTTTGAATTCACCGGCAAATAGTGCACCGATGAGTGCACCGGGAAGAAGCCCCACGGTAATAGCGAAAGTGTGACCGAGAAGCCCGGGTTCACCTGAGCGACCTGTGCACCCGCCGAGAGTTGATAGGCCATCGAGTGTTGGTACATCGACTCCAGCCCAACCGAGTCCGAGTTGCGATGCTCGCATCAGTTCACCGGTCACGCCGAGCGGCATATGAACGGTGTACATCACGATACCTATTATGCCGAGTACAACTCCACCGATGGCGATAGGCCATCCGCGCTTGAATACTGGGTCGATGGTGGCTCTTACGCGCTCATCAAAATTTATCGCAGGTGCGATTTTCTTGTTGATGTGAGGCATGAACAACCCATTCTTTAACTCCATGAAAGTTACAAGAAGGTAGATAGCAACAAGACCGAGGAGAGTTATTACTATGGCGCCGGTGTAGCCGAGATTGGCGACGTTAGGGAACCAGACTTTTGGTTCAGTTGAGATGGTGAAGTTCCACCACCAGTTCCAGGTGAGAGTGAGAGCGCCAAGGCCGATTATCACTCCTACTATCGCCACCCACGATGCGATGTAGCCTTCAGCCATTCGGTATAGAGAGCCGGAGACACAGCCGCCTGCGATTACCATTCCGACACCGAAAAGTAATCCTCCGACTACTACTGATAACCCGACTGGAAGGATGTGTGCTTCGGCAGGGAGTGTTCCTGATCCTGGGTTCGGCACTATCCAGTGCATGATTGCGGCAAATCCGATCGTCGCAATGCCCATGCCAACGATGATGCCTTTCATGTTGTGACCTGATCCGAAAAGGAACAAGTCACGGAAGGCCGAGGCGAAACAGAAGCGTGCTCGTTGGAGGGTGAGCCCGAATGCCGTTGCGAGCATCCAGACGGCCGCAACTTCACCGTTTTGACGCGAAATAAGGAACGCTACAAGTAGTGTGAGGAATACCACGACGAACCCTGCGCGGGTTTGTCTTGAGATTGGTATTAGCGCGTTCGGTTTGGAGTTCTCTAATGAAAGAGAGTCTGTTGTCATTACCGTACGGTGATTCGTAGTGCCGTGTGCGAGACGGTCGAGACAGTAAACAACCCGGCCACCCCGGGATTTCTCAATTGTATAAGTGTACGTAATTGGTCAACAATTCGGCAAAGAAATTATTGAAAATTGATGATCATTACGCATGTGTAGTGCTCATGCGTGTTGATCGGGCTTCTACGGCAATTCTATGTTGGGCTTTGAAGTCGACTCGGGCGGCGATACATTTTCACCGCGCCGCAATGTGGGCCACAGCCACGCGGCTATCACGAGTGCGATCAGTCCTTCAATCGAAACAATGGTTACTGCGTTTGGTGCTCCATATAGAGTTGCCATCAACCCGATATTGAGTATGCCTAGTGGCCCTATGCCGATGCCGACCGCCAGTAACCCCAACATTCGAGAACGCATTTCGGGCGGTGAAGCCATGAGCACCAATGCCGACTGCGTTGCCGAGAATGCTGCGAGTCCGAGTCCACCGATGAATACCAGCGGTAGTGACATAGCAAACCAATCGGACAGCGAAAACAGTGATGCAGGGATCAGGTACAGGAACGAACCGTACATATAGATCCGTCCATATTTCTTTGGGTCGCCACGGAAGGCAATTACTGCTGCTCCGATGAGGGATCCGATGCCCTGAGACGACACCAGTACGCCCACTAGCAAAGGTGTTAGGCCTAGTTCACCTTTACCGATTACTGGAATCATGCTCCGGATCGGGGTTGCCCACAGATCGACGATTACGGTGACCGCCAGAATACCGATGATTATTCGCCGGGACCGTGCATAGCTGATTGCGGTGCGAAAATCCGAGACAAAGCTTGGGCGCCGAATGGCTTTGATCGGACGCTGATACTTCACTGTCAAAGCAAGAATTCCACCGACTAGGTAAGCACCTGCTCCAAAAAAGTAGACGCCTTGCATGCCCGCGAGTTGCAGAATTCCGCCGCCTATTACGGGACCGAGAGCTAGTGCTGAGATCATAAGTGCGCCATCGAGTCCCACGGCACGACCCACTCGTGAATCGCCAACACTTTCAGCCAGCATTGGCCTGCGTACCGAGAAATCGGTTGTCCAGATGACACCGTTGATAAACACCCCAATTCCGACGTGCCATATTTCGAGTCGGTCTTGGGATGCTAGTCGCCCGAGTATCGCGGCTTCTGTTGCTAATACCGCAAAGATCAACACGAATATCGTCTTGCGATTGAATCTATCGGCAACAACTCCGAAAACGAGTCCAAACGGAATGAGTGGAACTCGCTGAACGAACAGCATCATCGCAACGTAAAACGCGTTTCCAGTTTTCTGAAACACGAATACGGCGATGGCGAGTGTTTCGAACTGTCGCATCACTTCGAGAAGCATTCCTGACAGGAGGAGCTTCCGAAAGTTCAGATTGGACCAGAGCGATTGGTCCGATTGGTTTGATGTCACTTGAGTGAGCAGGTGGTCGGAATTACAGAGTCGAAAAGTAATAAGCCGGAAGCATACGTCCGATGTGAGTGTTATTCGATAGTTCTCGGACCCTGAAAATCGCCCGAACATTTCTTTGAGATTCGACTAATCGAAAATTGGAGTGTGCCTACTTAGAATCGAGAAGGGGTTTTGGGTGTGATGGCGTTTGGCTCTGGGCGTCGTCGGACGACTTGGTCACGGTCGCAGGGTTTGGTCGATTCTGTGAGAGAGGACCGGACAGGTACGGGGGTGTTTTTGTTGTGGTCTTTCGGAAGTCTGAAAGTGGTGATTTTGACCAAATTTGGACAAATCTTGACTATACCCACACCGAAATAGCCTAAACGCATGACAGAAAATGATTACGCTACGTGCGTTCGAGGGTTGGGTGCCATCTACGTGGATGGGCTGGATCCGCGTTAAAAGACCATTTCATGCGTAATTTCAGGTGGGACAGTGCTATTCCGCACGCTTCGATCTAGATCGAAGCGTGCGGCAACAAGCGAAACTCCTGATGGATGGAATTGAAGGTCATTGACAGATATAAGAGGAATTAACGACACAAAATGGGCAACTTGAACAGACACTACAGGGTATTACTCGTACTTTCAGTCATGGTGATGGCTGTGGTAGCGAACCTGACGTTTACTGGAAATGCAAACGCTTCGGGGAATATAGCGGTAAATGGCGGGTTCGAGACCGTTAATCTGGGATGGACGTACACCAACGTCGACCAGGTCGGCGGTTGGAACGCACATGGCGGCGGCAATCTTGTCGACCTCAACGCGCTTTCTGCCGGTTCAATCAGCCAGTCGCTAACGACTGTTCCAGGTCGTCAGTATGACGTCAATTTCTGGATGTCAGGCAACCCGGCATGTACCGGTTTGCCGCCTAGCAAAGGATTAACCGCATCGGCACCCGGTACGGCGCTTAACTATTTCTCGCCCCCAGGTCTTGCGACTAACAATTTGCAGTGGACAGGGTATTCGTTTTCGTTCACTGCGGTTGCTACTTCGAGCATTTTGAGTTTCGCTAGCTACAACACGTCCGGAGCCTGTGGAGCGCTGATCGATGATGTGAGTGTGAACGATCCAGGTCCTGCGACTTTGGGGCGTTCGCCTTGGCAAATGCTTGGCAACAACCCAATTGTGAGCCCGGTGCCGAACTATGGCGTGCATGGTGACCCACAGTATTACAATCATGTTGGACCAATTCCTAGTGTGATTGATCCTGGTTGGGGTCCTGCACCGAATGGCTCCACCATCGGATTCGGCGGCGGGAGTGCATCAAGGCTTGGTGGGTACGGGTGTCTGACGTCCCTTGATTACACGTTCTTCCAAACTCTTGTCGATATTCCTAACGGTACGGTTCTCGCCAGTTTCACGATCGAGTTCATCGGTATGGATGACGGCTCTCGTATCACTGTCTACAACTCGGTGAATCCGACTGGCCTCGTAATTCTTGGAAGCTACGTCTATCTGGGTGCTACGGGAACCACCGACCTCGCGTCTTATATGGTGATTGGCGAGACCAACCGAGTGGTGATCACCCAGATTGACGACTGCTGGTCAGGCAACAATCTACAGACCGCAAATGTCGTACTAAATGGTGCTGTAATCGCGCCACCACCGTCAAACGTTGCACCAACTATTGAGTCGATTACTGGTTCAACGATTGATGAAAATGACGTAGCTGGACTTACTGTTGTGTTCTCGGATGATTCCGGAGATACACATGATGCTGTGGTCGATTGGGGTGAGGGTGTTCCGGAAGTATTCTCAGGAATTTTTAGTCCGTTTGCGCCAACTCACACGTACTTAGACGATAACCCACCAGGTACTTCGAGTGATTCATACGCTGTGTCTGTGATCATCACAGATCAGGCTGGTCTATCGGATTCCGGAAATAGTTTAGTCGTTGTGAATAACGTTGCCCCTGAATGGGATGTATTGGGTGTGACATCACCGATCGATGAGGGTGGTTCTGCCACTTTGACCGGATCGTTCACTGATGTTGGAACGCTTGACACTCACACGGTTGTTATTGATTGGGGTGATGGGAATGTCGACACGATTCCTGTTGGAGTCGGTGTGTGGACAATTAGTGCTTCTCACCCATATCCGGACGATAACCCAACTGGCACATCGAGCGACGATTACGATGTGACTGTCACTCTCAGTGATGATGATGGTGGCGTTGCCGGAGCTGCAAAACTCGGAGGGAACATTTTCCTGACCGGACATGATCCCGATTTCCACGCAGTGGGAACGTTCGAGCCAGGTGCTAAAAACCTCATGCGTGAGGCAATAGAGTTCGTTCGCAACGGTAGTGGTCTACCCATGCTTTGGGTCGAATCGAAGCTTGGTGTACCGGCAGGTCACAGACTTGGAAAATTGGGGTTAATTACCTCCGGAGTAAACCTTGTTGAAGGCGTGGACTTCGTTCATATGGACGCTGCTGAGCTCGGGACTATCGACTGGTCTACACTTTCGACAACTTACAGTGCAATTGGTGTTGCATCGGATCACGGTGGAACGCTAAGCGAGTATGAAAAAGACGTATTGATTCTGCACAAAGCAGATATCGCAACTTTCGTGAATGCAGGAGGCGGCTTGTACGCTGGCTCGGAATGCTCGTGCCATGGGTGGAGTTTTGGCGGTGACCCAGCAAAGAACTTTGCGTTCTTGCCAATCACGGTTACGGCGACCAGTAATGCTTTTCCACCGTATGTAGTCACAACGTTTGGTTTTGATACGTTTGGTTTGGTCGCTGGAGATGTGAATTCGCCATCGCACAGCCACTTCGATGAAGATTTTGGATTGAACGTGGTTTCGCTTAGTTCTGGTACGGGTCAGATCATGACTCTGGCAGGTAACGTTTTAGTGACCGATACCGGTATCAGTCAGGGACTGACCGTCACAGTCAACAACGTTGCTCCTACTGGTTCTATTGCAGCTGATGCGTTCAATTCAGAGGTAACGGTTACGTTC
>JABMNN010000004.1 GCA_013204545.1 Chloroflexota bacterium
AGGGGCAAGCTGATCGTGATGGCGGCCATGAACAAACTGATCCGGATCTGTTACGGAGTGATCAAGTCTCGAAAACCATTCGATCCAACACTCAACACAACACCGAGCATAGCTTGATTTTCAAGACGGCATCTGAGTTCTGACAGAACCCGTTGACGTTACTGGAGATTGATCATGCCCAGCATACAGTCGAGCGCCGACACGTATTTCATGATCCTAAAGTGGGTCATATGTACGAATTCCAACCGAAGACCTTCCCTCTAGAGGGAACGGTAGCCCAGCAGGTCGCATCTACAAGACTGGGAGTCCTGCATCGCACCGATGCAAAAGGGGAAAACAAAGGTAACTCAAAACTTAGATCCAAGAGCACCGGACCATATATACCTCGCTCCTCGATAATGGTTCCTCTTCTTTGGGGTGATGAAGTAATTATGACCTTGTGGCTAGCTCGTGATTCGGAAGTAATGTTCGATGATGAAGATTTTTCATTAGCGGTGAGAATCGCGTCTCAGATAGCTGGTCCCATAGCGGGATCGATAATTACTCGGCGTGGACTTGACCTCGCGGAAGAACGTCGCCAAAGAGAGACAGCGGAACTAAAAGTCACCGCTCTTTCTGAGCTTCATGAGACGAAGAGCAATTTTGTCAGTGCTATGTCACACGAGTTGCGGACACCATTGACCAGCATCCTCGCATTCGCAGATATTTTGACCAGAAATCCTCAAACTGAGTTCGCAGACAGAGATATAAGACAGATTAAGGTTATTCAACGCAACGCACGACGATTGGAAGGAATGATCGACGAGCTTCTGGATCTGTCAAGAATGGAATCAGGAAAATTCGAGATATTCCGGTCGTCCTTCGATTTCGTCTCTATGATCGAAGAATGCCTAGAAAATGCCAGGCCACAATTCCAATCCCTTTCGCAAACGATTCACTGCGAGATGCTTGACGAGGTATTGCCCGTCAATGGAGATCGAGGACGATTACTACAGGTGGTAAATAACCTGTTGAATAATGCGTCGAAATTTTCCCCAAAGGACACCGATATCAACCTGACTATCATTGAAAAAAACGACTGGCTAACCGTGGAAGTCATCGACCAAGGGCCCGGTATCTCTGATGAGAATCCAGATCGACTGTTTGAAATGTTTTACCGAGCGAACAACGAGTTGACACGCCAGGTTCCGGGAACCGGGATCGGTCTCCACATTTCGAAACGGATTGTTGACGAACACGGTGGCGAGATCAAACTGAGTAATCGAGAAGATAGATCTGGCACGGTAGTTTCATTCAGTTTTCCCGTGCCCCGACGCTGAGTACTGACAGAACCAGCTGCGTTTGCCAATACCCACGATGTTAGGTGCTCGTTCGAATACAAATACTGGTTTCACACGTATATTTCATCCATTTCTGATCAATGAATCTGCAGTTTGGAGAAAGTCCCTTAGAATACTTTATGTACATGAAATGCAATATAAGAATTAATCATTAGCCGCTAAATATCTGATGCCCGAACCCCGCAATATTAAAATACCATCTACGCTTATTGATGCGATTGATGGCTTGCCTGATGCCGCATTTTTAGTAGCGGACGATGGCACGATCCTTGCCGTTAATTCGGCAGCAGCGTCGATGTTCGAATACTCCCGCAGTCAGCTTATTGGTAGCCATATCGAAGAGCTAATGCCGTCGTCGGCGCGCAGTTATCACCTTGAAGTTCGAACCAGTGCGCTAGCTGATAGGCGCCCGCGAGATTTCTCCTCCGGTAGAGCATTCGATTGCGAGAGAAGGGGCGGTGATAAATTCCGTGCCGACATCATGCTATCTCCAACCGAAATAGATGGCGTTCCTATGACCTGGGCGAGTGTTCGGGATTTGGATCGGCCATCTCCACTGGATGCAAATCGTCAGCAGGTACTCGACACATTTGATGCCATCGGGCAAATGGCTGCGTCGACCTTCGATTTGGGCAATGATTTCTCGAAAGTTGCCTCTCGCTTTAACGAGATCATCCCGCATGATCGAATGTCCGTGATGTTGATCTCTGAGCAAGATCCGCAAATGGTCGAAGTGGCATTTCTTTCAGGTGAAGGCATCTCGCGGTACGAACAGGGGTCGATTGTTCCGCTCGCTGACTCCGCAACTGGCTGGGTTGCGAAAGCACGCGAGATGACTTGGTTCAACGTAAAAAACGCTAAGTTTGCACCCCCTGGGATGCAAACAGGGTTCAAGCACGGAATTATCGAGGGTTGTGGCGTTCCTTTATTCGATGGCGATGATGTTATTGGGATGCTGGGGATTGAGACAAAAAATCCGGATGGCTTCTCGGAATTTCAGCGTGGATTAATACAGCGTCTGGCGAGTCATCTCAGCGTTGCTGTTATGAATCAGAGAATGCGGATCCGACTAACGAATCAAAATGATGAAATTGAGGCTGTCGGTGAAATCGCCAGAATCGTATCTTCATCGCCGGATCTAGACAGTGCTTTTAGCGTAGTAAGCGAGTTGATAGAACAACAAGTGGTTCTGTCAGAACTCAGCGTCGGGGCAGAATAACATCATTCCTCATTTACTGAGGAGATCTTGTTCATGGCCTGTCCACATTGCATGTCTACGTCCGTTTCCAAGAGAAAACTTCGAACCTCGCTTGG
>JABMNN010000058.1 GCA_013204545.1 Chloroflexota bacterium
CTTGCATGCATTATGCGCGCCGCCAATGTTGATCCTGAGCCAGGATCAAACTCTCCGTAAAGTTGACGTTCTTTCTGTCCACTGTTCAATTGTTAAGGTGCCGCCCGGCAAACACTTATGTCTGTGGGCAGAAGACTAATGTTAGGGCGCACATAATTAGGGTGTCAACAGGAATATAAAGTGAATATCACCGGATGGTTCAGCTCTTTTTGGGTACACTTAAGTGGTTGTGGGGCTGATCTGTAAGATTTGAACCCCGGCAAAACCCGAATCATTTACTCTTATTTATATAGGATAAACGTAGCGCGCACGCGAACACGTACGCCCGCTCGTCCACGCACGTGGACACAATAACGCTTTTATAGCAGTTTCTAAACCACTGCTTTCTTAAGGACCACGCACCAATGGCAAGGAACGTTCCCGGCGAGCCATACACCAGAATCTCAGCTGAAGAAGCTGATGAAATGGTCAAATCTGGAGGAGCCACCGTTATAGATGTCCGAAGGGGCGATGAATATGCAGGCGGGCACGTGAAGGGAGCACTTTGGATTCCTGTAGACGACGTTATCCCGAGATTCGACGATATACCTACCGAAGGCAATCTCCTTTTCATCTGCGAAGTCGGCGCACGCTCAGGGCTCGCAGCTGAGTATGCGGCTGCGATGGGAGCCGATTCCGACCGCCTATTCAATGTTGAAGACGGAACAGGCACATGGATACGAAAAGGTCTTCCCTCCTCCAGCGGTGATGAGAAGTAGCGCTATCGGTAAACATGTAGGTATTACGTGTCTCCTCATTCATGGGAGACCGGAGATGTTCATTTGAAAATTCTAGTTGTCGGTTCAGTCGCGTATGACGCTGTCGAAACTCCTGCAGGAAAACGAGAATCTCAACTCGGAGGTTCGGCAAGCTACTTTTCGGTTTCAGCCAGCTACTTCACAAAAGTAGGATTGATCGGCGTGATCGGAAACGATTTCGACTCTGCCGACCGCGCTATGTACGAAAGCCACGGTATCGATACTTCTGGACTCATCGAAGCCAACGGAAAGACTTTCCGTTGGTCCGGCGAGTACTTGGATGACATCAATACGGCTGTGACTCTCGACACTCAACTAAACGTGTTTGGAGATTTCGAACCCGAGCTTGCCGAAGCGCACGCAAGCGCCCCCTACCTATTCCTCGCAAACATCGATCCAGCCCTGCAGTTAAAAGTTCTCAATGCAATGAAGTCTCGACCAAAAATGGTCGCGAACGACACAATGAACCTTTGGATCGATATCGCGAAACCCGCACTAGAGGAACTCATAAGCAAGGTCGACACTCTCCTTATTAACGAAGATGAAGCCAAGCAACTGACTGGCGAAGAACATCTACCCGACGCTGCGAAGGCCATTATCAGCATGGGACCGAACTCCACCGTCATCAAACGCGGTGAGTACGGAGCCACTTTGTTTGGCAGAGATTTCTCTTTCGCTGCACCGGCCTACCCACTAAAAAAGGTCATCGACCCTACCGGAGCCGGTGATTCGTTTGCTGGCGGATTCATGGGTTATCTAGCATCTATCGATAAAGTTGATGAAGAATCGCTACGCACAGCAGCCATCGTCGGTAGCACAATGGCATCGTTTGCTGTTGAAGACTTCGGCCTAGACCGCATCAAGAGCTTAACTAAATCTGATATTGACGAGCGATTCAACGCTTTCGTCAACCTAACTCGTTTCAATCCTTTAACGTAGATATGAGAATCTGATAAAGAGGATCGAAAAAACAATCGACCAAGAACCCACTGAGCTGACGGCGACGAAAGCGCCCATCGCCCGGACCAAAACTAAACTTCTTACAAGCAACGAAATTTCGTTTGCAAAAGTCCGGAGAAATCATGGATTACGACATTAAAGACATAGGTCTTGCTGAAAAAGGCCGACTTCGAGCCGAGTGGGCCGAACGAGAAATGCCGGTGTTACGCACCATCAAAGAGCGTTTCGCAAAAGAGAAACCTCTCCAGGGCATCAAGCTCGCAGGTTGTCTGCACATCACCGCAGAAACAGCAAACCTCGCTCACACACTCGTAGCAGCAGGTGCCGATCTAACACTCTGCGCTTCGAACCCACTTTCTACTCAAGACGATATCGCAGCTCACCTCGTCGAGTCAGGTATCCCAATCTTTGCAATCAAAGACGAAGATGCCAAGACCTACTACGATCACATGGTGGCAACCGTCGAAACTGGCCCGCAGATCACGATGGATGATGGTGCCGATGTTGTAGCGATGCTACACACGGAAAAGCAACACCTCCTCAAAGGGGTGATCGGTGGAATGGAAGAAACTACCACCGGTGTCATTCGACTGAAGGCGCTTCACGGTGAAGGCAAGCTTCAGTACCCAATCGTTGCAGTCAATGATTCGCAAACCAAGCACATGTTCGACAACCGCTACGGCACTGGTCAAAGCTCGCTCGATGGAATTATCCGCGCAACGAACATGCTTATTACTGGTAAGAGCGTTGTAACCGTCGGATACGGCTGGTGTGGCAAAGGTTTCGCACTGCGAGCCAAAGGCATGGGAGCCCACACGATCGTCTGTGAAGTTGACCCTGTGAAGGCTCTTGAAGCTGTAATGGATGGCCATCAAGTTATGAGCATGGATGAAGCCTGCAAGATCGGCGACATTTTCCTCACTGTTACTGGTGGTATGAAAGCAATCGACGGCAAACACTTCGAGAACATGAAAGATGGCGCAGTTGTAGCCAACTCGGGTCACTTCAATATCGAAATCAACGTCGAAGCACTCGAAAAAATGTCCGAAGCAAAACGTAAAGTACGTGAGTTCGTCGAAGAGTACACACTTGAAGACGGTCGCAAAGTGTTCCTTCTCGCTCAAGGTCGCTTGATCAATCTCGGAGCAGCCGAAGGTCACCCGCCCAGTGTTATGGACATGAGTTTTGCGAACCAGGCTCTAGCCGGTGAGTACATCATGGACCACCACAAAACCCTCGCTCCTGGCGTGTACACGTTGCCGGCAGAAGTCGACACTAACATCGCAAGGATCAAACTCGGTGCAATGGGTATGACGTACGACGTGCTCACGGCCGAGCAGGACAAGTACCTGAACAGCTGGGAGATGGGAACCTAACCCACTCCATACAGAATAAAATGGCCTCGGCTAGTCTTTTTTCAGACTACCGAGGCCAACGTAAGACACTAACTACTTAATATAAAAATGGTCAACACAAACTACTTACTAACCTCGGAATCTGTATCCGAAGGTCATCCCGATAAGATGGCCGACCAGATTTCCGACGGAATTCTAGATGCACTTCTCGCTCAAGACCCAATGAGCCGAGTCGCATGCGAAACGTCCCTCACCACTGGTCTCGTTCTGGTGTTCGGAGAAATCACGACGAATGCAGATGTCGACATTCGTGGAATTGTCCGCGACACCATTCGCAAGATCGGATACGACGACCCGTCATACGGTTTCGATTGTGATAGCTGTGCCGTTCTCATCGCTCTCGATGAACAGTCGACTGATATCTCAGCTGGTGTCACCGAAGCACTCGAAGTCCGTGGCGAAGCCGCCGCCAAAGAAGTGGGCGCCGGCGACCAAGGCATGATGATTGGCTACGCCTCTAACGAAACTCCCACGTTCATGCCGTTGCCGATTGCGCTTGCCCACGCACTCACCAAGCGATTGACCGAGGTTCGACGCAATAAAACGATCGCTTACCTACGCCCCGATACCAAGAGCCAGGTAACTATCGAGTACACCGAAGATCACAAACCTGTCAGAGTCGACACTATCGTCATCTCGGCACAGCACGATCCCGAGGCGACGAATGAACAGATCGCTGCCGATATCAAAAATCTTGTCATTCGGGAAGTTGTTCCAGCAGATCTCCTCGACGCCAACACCAAGTACTACATCAACCCGTCCGGTCGATTCGTAATTGGCGGTCCGGTAGGTGATGCAGGCCTTACCGGACGAAAGATCATCGTCGATACGTACGGTGGAAGCGCTCGCCACGGCGGAGGTGCTTTCTCAGGCAAAGACCCGACGAAGGTCGACCGTTCTGCAGCTTACGCGGCGCGCTGGGTTGCAAAGAACCTAGTTGCTGCTGGTCTAGCCGATCGAGCCGAAGTTCAAGTTTCCTACGCCATCGGAGTCTCGACCCCGATCTCGATTCAGATCGATACCAAGGGCACCGGTAAACGACCGGAAAATGAATTGGTCGAACTGGTAAAATCCAACTTCGATCTGCGACCTCAAGCGATCATAGATCACTTCGATCTACGACGACCGATCTACCAGCAGACCGCTGCGTACGGTCACTTCGGACGAGACGATCTGGATCTCCCTTGGGAGAAACTTGATCGAGTTGAAGCTCTAAAGAGCCAGACTTCGAACGAACATTAGAATTACCGTGGGGCAGGATTATTGTGAATTTATTGTCACGGCCTGCCCCGCAGACTTTAACGAAACGACCGAAAGGGAACTCATCATATGAATGAACGTCCAAATATCCAGTTCGGAACAGACGGCTGGCGGGCGATCATTGCCGATGATTTCACTTTCTCTAACGTTCGAGCGTGCGCCGAGGCAGTCGCCAGAAATCTCATAGCCACTAGCCGATCAGATCAAGGCCTCGTCGTAGGCTTCGATACTCGATACGGATCACCACGATTCGCAAAAGCCGTAGCCGACGTAGTGAACAGTTACGGCATCGAAACCCACATGTTCGATGTAGCGGCACCGACGCCAGCTTGTAGCTTTGCAGTTGTGGATCACTCTGCAGCAAACGGCATAATGATCACCGCAAGCCACAATCCACCCGAATGGAACGGCTTCAAGGTGAAGTCCTCTGCCGGCGGATCAGCTACTCCTGCCGAAGTAGCCCAGATCGAAAAGCACCTAGCCGAAGTACTCGACGGCAAACCTTCTAACCAACGCGGTAAGCAAGCTACCAACACAACCTTTGACGTAATCGGCCCCTACCTCGAGCAACTACACAGGGTAATTGATGTCGCTCCCATCAAGGCTAAACCCCTAAAGGTAGTAGTCGATGCCATGCACGGTTCAGGTGCCGGTATCATCTCAAAGGTGCTCGCTGGCGGTGTTATTCAAGTCACCGAAATTCGATCAGAGCACAACCCGAACTTCCCCGGCATGGATCAGCCAGAACCGATCGAACACAATTTAAAGCCGCTATCATATGCTGTCCGGAAGTCAGGTGCTGACGTTGGAATTGCACTCGATGGCGACGCCGACCGTGTCGGAATAGTCGATGAAAACGGCCGATATTTCTCAACTCTCGAAGTCTTCTCTCTACTCACCGATCACTTCATGGGACGACGAAACGAGCGCGGAGGAGTTGCCTGCACAATCACTATGTCGTCAATGGTCGACAAGCTATCGGCTCACTACGGAGCACCTGTATTCCGTACATCCGTCGGCTTCAAATTCGTCGGCCCAACCATGGTCGATAATGGCTGTTCTATGGGTGGCGAGGAAAGCGGCGGATACGCCTTCAAAGGACACGTACCTGAACGTGATGGCTCGCTTTCAGGCCTGCTGTTCCTAGAAGCCATGGTAATGAGCGGCAGGAAACCATCGGAGCTTTTATCAGATCTACACACACTCGTAGGCCCTCACACCTTCCGTCGTATCGATATTTCCTACGACGAATCTGAGCGCTCCAATTTAGCCAATAAGGTTTTGTCAGCAGCCCCAAAAACACTCGGCGGGCTAGCGCTAGAGTCAGATGACCGGCGTGACGGCGTGCGTTTTAACCTTGCTGGCGGTTCATGGGCGGTCGTCCGAATGTCAGGAACAGAACCGCTTGTGCGTATATATGCAGAAACGCACGATGATAAAACTCTGAGCGCAATACTGACAGATTTACGATCAATTTTGCGCGTATAGACGACCTAAACCGACAGGGGGTTTAGCTCAATACGTTCGTAAAATCTCGTTCCTTCAACTCACTCATCTCCAGAGTTTTTAATTGCGTGAATCACTTACCCACACGCCCCACGTGATTTTCACAGGTAATTCCATCCCAGCACGCTGTGTCATTAATTCGCGTTACGCTGCGGAACAATTCCCCTACTTTTCGCGAGGAATATGCGTAAAAGTAAATTCTAGTGAGGTTCAGTATCAAGATATTTCGGTAGATCGCCATTAAGTGAACAGCTACCGTCATCGATCCGATACCAACAAGTCACAGGATCGACCGATTATTGGTCGCACAGGGGGGGTAAACCAGAATGAATAACGACAATGGTTCCAAGGCCGGAACCGTAAACATGGCTGAATTCAAGAGTCGACTCGACTATCTTGGAATCACTGCAGAAGACGCTCGTGCACTAGAAAAGCTCAAGCCTTGGGCAGAGAAAATTGCTGGCGAATTCGCCACCAAATTCTATGACCCACAATTTGCAAACCCAGAATTCTCTAGCGTTGTTTCCGGAAATGGGTCAGTTCGAGCAACTCTTGAGCGAGCGCAGGCCGGATACATGCTCGCATGGTTCAGCGGATATCCAGACGAGGCATACATCAAGTACCGCCAGTTGATTGGTGACAGGCACGCCCAGATCGGTGTCACACCACAGTGGTACATCTCGTCATATCGTTTCTACGAGATAGTCCTCTACCCAATGATCACGAAGCACTTGCGCCTCAGCAAGACTTCATCGAAGAGGATCCTTGGCTCAATTTCTGCACTCGCCATGTTCGACCAGGCGATCATCATGGATCGATACATCCAGGGACTGACAGATCAGATCCAAATAGTTGTCGACAAGGTTACTATCGCCGCAAAGTCAGTTGCTGAATCAAGCAGCGAAATGTCACACACCGCCGAACAAGCAGGTTCAGCAACCCAACACATCGCATCTGCCAGCCAGGAAATCGCTTCGGGCGCAACCAATCAGGCAGAGAACGTTCAGTCGACGACAAATTCGATGAAAGAACTGAACGACGCTATTGCTAAAATCACATCCGGAACAGCCGAGCAGGCAGCGGCCGTTGCCACAGCGAATACTCTCGTTGGCAATATGTCCACGCTTGCAAATGAGGTTTCTGCAAACGCACAGTCTGCACTCGAAGAGGCAAAGACGGCCCGCACGTCAGCAGAGCACGGAGCAGATACCGTCAACAAAACTGTTGAAGGCATGAACCGAATCTCTACGGCAGTTGAATCGGTCGGAACTGTCATCCAGAAATTGGGTACACAGTCCGCCGAAATCGGCAAAATCGTCTCTGTAATTGACGACATTGCGGCACAGACCAACCTTCTCGCACTCAACGCAGCCATTGAGGCAGCACGAGCCGGTGAGCAGGGTCGTGGGTTCGCAGTTGTTGCCGATGAAGTTCGCCAGTTGGCAGAACGTGTCACAAGTGCGACATCAGAAATCGCTGGCCTCATCGAAGGCGTCCAACAGGGCGTTGAAGATTCAGTAACAGCGGCGGAATCCGGTACAGAAGAAGTGCGCAAAGGAACTGAACTGACCGCCGAAGCTGGTGAAGCACTCGGACAGATCATGGAATCAGTCGAAAGCGTAAGCAAACAGATCGAGGAAATCGCTTCGAAGTCCTCCGAAGTTCAGACGTCATCGACCGAAATGGTAGAAATCATTGAACGGGTCAACGTCAGCACGCAGGAAAGCTCAGATGCTGCTCAACAGATGAACATAACTAGCGATGAGGTGAACAAGTCGCTCGACTCAGTTGCATCCATCGCTGAAGAGAACAGTGCTAACTCGGAAGAAATGTCCGCATCTGCTGAACAGATGAACGCACAAATCGAAGAACTCATCGCCTCGTCACAGACTCTCGACGATCTAGCCCGAGAACTGTCCGACGCAGTAGGTGCCAACAAATCGGAGGCTACAGCCTAGTTAGGAGCCAGTGTGCAAAGCACAAGCATACGCACTAATCAAGCGAGTGCTCCCAAACGCAAAAGCCTGAAACAACTTCCACAAACTGAAAATAGAAATTCAAGCAACCCGTGTTCAGTCTGCATCGAACAGCGCACATGCTCTGCAACATCAGCAGATGAACGCACTAGGAAGCACGAAACTCTAACCCAGTATCGAAAAGTTGCATAAAGGCACAAGCAAGTAAAACAGTAATTTCGAAAACGCCGGTTTCTGATGACATCTCTGGAATACCCTCCAGAAAGGTCAAATGGAATCGGCGTTTTCGCGTCCCGATATGGAATACCTAACACCTAAGCCCTCTAGTATTCCCGCCATAGTTCGCGACAATAGAACACGACTCTACGGGGTCGATACATCTCGTGCCGGGGTGGTGGAATGGTAGACACGGCGGATTTAAAATCCTCTGTCCTCACGGACGTGTGGGTTCGAGTCCCACCCTCGGTACCAGATATCTACTCGCAACTCATGCCCCCTCTATCCCTTGCAACGGAAAGAGGCAAGCACCCCAAAACACATGCCAAACCAAATCAACAACGCCATCGGAATCATCGGCGGCACCGGCCTCTACGACATCGACGGCTTCGAGAACGCGCACCCTTGCGGAGCATGCAGCGTGCGACC
>JABMNN010000005.1 GCA_013204545.1 Chloroflexota bacterium
ATCGCCGGTTCGGGCGAAATGTACCCACTGCTGACTGATCCTATCGGCAATCTCCTGATCTCGTTTCTCGACCCCTGTGGACGTTTTCTGATCGAGGTTGTCAAATACGTAAGGAATTTCGCATCCATGGTAGGCGCCGTCAATTTCGTCACTTGGTGGCCGTCGAGAAAAACAATAAACGTAGGTCTTTGCGCCTTTGTCACATCTATCCTGCGCAATCGCGCGAACACCGAGCACAAAAACACTGTCACCAAAGAAATCGATAAACGCCTCGCGAACATCCTCTCGAGCGTTTGCTGGATAAAGTGCCAGGATCGCTTTGGCCTTGTCACGGTACTGCCATCTTACGAAGCGCTCATAGCCATCAACTTCCGCAAGGATCGGCTGAAGTTCCTCAAGAGATGCCCAATAGGCGCCTTCCTCAGAGTTCACTCCGAGAATGGTTGGAACATTAACGGTCTGGCAATTCTTGGCTATTACATAGTCATCCGTTGTCGGTCCAAAGTTAAAACCATCGTCGACGCCAGATATCCTGGCTTTAAGTGACTCTGATCCTAGTGCCGTTTTCAGGAGCGTTTCTGCATCAAGCGCGCGCAGGGCAGTTAATGTATCCGTTGTTCTGTCTGCAATCAGGGCGGCTGCAAGTTTTCGGCCCTGATCTTCTGCAGCAGCCAGCGGCGTTCCCATCGTCAATCCGCCCGGCGGACTTTGAGCGATCGCCCGGTGAAACAGTCCGACTGCTAGCGGCGATGCGCTCAATAGATTGACACTGTACGCGCCTGCAGATTGTCCAAAAATAGTTACGCAGTTCGGATTACCTCCAAATACATCAATATTGGTCTTCACCCACTGTAGCGCCTTGATCTGATCCAACAGGCCATAATTGCCTGAGACCTGATTCGGGGACTCAGCTGAGAGGAGGGAGTGAGCGAAGAATCCGAAGACACCGAGGCGATAATTGATGGTGACGACAACAACACCTTTTCGTGCAAGGGCCGCACCATCGAAAAAGCGTTGATGTCCCCAACCGGTTTGGAAGCCGCCGCCATGTAACCAGACCATGACTGGTTTTTTTCCCGTGCTTTTAGCTGGTGCCCAGAGGTTTAAATATAGGCAGTCTTCACTAACCTTCTTGGGTGTTTCGTTAACGATTTGGTCTATGAAGAATTCTTTCGATTGGGGACAGGCGGGTCCGAATTCGGTACAGGTACGAACACCTTCCCAGTTTGAAACTGGTTGCGGCGGCTGCCATCGGTTACTGCCGATGGGGGCCGCCGCATATGGAATGCCTTTGTAGGCGGTGGTGCCAGCTTCTGAGTCTACGAGCTCCCCGGAGATCAGCCCCGGCTCGATTTGGACTTGGCCGGAAGTAAGGATCAGTTAGTGCGTCCCATGTTCCACTGGAATGTCACGCCGTAGTAGAGAGGCTCTGTGAGCGTTGCATTCGCTGTAAAGCCGTCCGCGTACGAATCGTTCTCTAGTTCCTGAATTCCAATTTCGTCGGTTAGATTTTCGGCGAAAAGTGAGATCTGCCAATTTGCATCGCTGGGAACGTAGGTTAGTGAAGCATCAAAACGGCCGTAATCATCCAGTTTAGTAATTGGCGCATTGGAAATGCGTGCAAACCGTTCGCCGACGTAAGAGTAGCTGCCGCTAAGCACGAACTCGCCATTCAAACCGTCGAACGCGTAGTCGGCCATGACGGAGTACTTAAGATCCGGGGCATTCGGAAGGTCATTACCCTTAAAATCAAACGCCTCAGCCAGGATTGCCGTTTGCGGGTTTCCAACGGAGTCGATGTAATCCACCGTGCGGAATGTCGAATTCGGATCGCGACTTTCCGTGGTAACGATGGCACCGAGTTCCGACTGCTGAAGAGCAACAAACCCGCTTAACGTTAGCGCATCGGTAGCGGCAAAAGACCCCTCAATTTCTATGCCCATTACGTCGACATTAGGAATGTTTGCGATGACCATCCTGTCAACGGGCCGGTCTTGTGCTGAACTGTAATCGAGAACCGTGATGATCTGCTGGTAATTCCGGAAATCGTAAGCGAACGCGGTGGTGAGGATCTTTGCTCGATCCCCAATTCTCGCTTTGAAGCCTAGCTCATAAGAGGTCAATTCCTCGTCGTCGTACCGGCTGAATGGCTCAGGAAGCCCGGCCGTGACGCCACCTGATCGGTATCCGGTTGCGATGCGGCCATAGAGTAGGTACCCTGCATCTGTCGTGTACTCGAGCGTTGCGGTCCCCGTCACCTTGTCCGATTGGTAGGTTTCCGCGGCGGGTGAAAATTCAACAAGTGTGACCGGCAAAATGGCGGCTCCTCCGGTGATTCCGAACAGGTCGTTAATCGTAACCTTCTCGGAGAAGGAGTTCGTCGTTTTTTCATCGTCTGTGAAGCGGACGCCAAGAACGGCTGCGACCTTGTCGCTGAATTCGTAGCGTCCCTGCGCGAATACCGCTTGTGAGCTATAGCTTCGCGACGATGTTTGATTTACAAATTCTCCATCAGGTGTTTCGTTCGCCATAAAATATAGACCGTCCTCCAACAGGAAACAGGTCGTGGCGAACTCGCAAGTTGAGGGTGGGACACCGACTGTGAATTCCATAAACTGCTCAAATGTCATCCCAACGACGTTTTCCCATGCGGGATTTGACGTGAAATTCGCCCCGACACTCGCATTATCGAAGATGACCAAATTGTCATCGAGATCTTCGTCGAACTGATAGGCCCCTAAAATTCCGCTGAATTTCCCGGATTCAAATGACAGCCTTAACTCATGGGTATCTATCTTACGCTTGAAAACAGGCTCAATAAAAGCCTCGATGAATGGTCGGTTGGCCGTAGCCGACAGATAGGGATCAGCCGCGCTGGCTAAGATGGGGCTTGAATCTGCATCCATTCCTGGAAATCCAAATTCAAGATCCGATGAACCTAGGATGTACGTAATATCCAGATTATCCGTAATCGCAAACGTGGCGTGGAAATTGATCGCGTCACGTTCTGCAACAGTCCGGCCCGTTCTATTGTAGTCGATCGTATTTTTTAGATCGCCCGACCGAGTTGCTATTGGTTCGTCAAAAGGGAACATAAACCACTGGTTGCGATCTTCGCCGGGATCGCCGGTAATTGGGTCAAGGTGAAACTCATTGTCGGGATCGG